>NZ_CEEDMJ010000002.1:0-228804 GCF_979255925.1 Kineococcus sp. AC630 | reverse complement strand
GGTCAGAGGTCGCGACCGGCGCCTTCGGAGGGGAGCGCGGTGAGGAACCGGGGGGCGCGCAGACCCGGGAGAGGGCGGAAAGTGTTGTTTCCGCGGGCGGGGCGGTGTTCACACCGCGTTCACCCACGGCGACCGTACGACGGCCAAGCTGTGCGGGTGCTGTTCTGGTTGCTGCTGAGCGGACTCGCCGCGGGCGGGGTGCTGTGGGTGTCGTGGTGGCTCAACCGCCGTGCGTGGCGGGACGAGCAGGCCCGGTCCCGGCACTGGCTGCTGACCAACGGCATCGACCCCGGCTCGGCGCCGGTCGACCCGGCGGCCTGGCGCCTCGTCCTGACCCCCGACCTGTCGGCCACCGGGCGGTTCGTCCACGAGGTCGCTGCCAGCCCCACCCGGAGCTGACCGCCAGAGGCCTGACCTCAGACCAGCCCGGTGCGGTGCGCGTAGGCGACGGCCTGCGCGCGGTCGCGCGACCCGGTCTTGGCGAAGAGGTGGTTCACGTGGGTCTTGACCGTCGCCACCGAGACGAAGAGTTCCCGGGCGATGTCGTGGTTGGACAACCCCTTGGCGATGAGGCGCAGCACGTCGGCCTCGCGCTCGGTCAGCCCGTCCGGTAGTTCCGCCGGCGCGCTCGGCGCCGGGTTCCCCGCCGCGGAGAGAAGCCGCGCCTGGACGTCGGCGTCCAGCACGACCTGGTTCGCGGCCGCCGCGTGCAGGGCCCGGGCGATGTCCGCGCGGCCGGCGCTCTTGGTGAGGTAGCCGCGCGCCCCCGCCTGCAGCGCACGGAGGATCGTCGCGTCGTCGACGTAGGTCGTCAGCACGACGACGGCCACGTCGGGCTGGGCGGCGACGATCCGCCGGGTCGCCTCGACCCCGTCGACGTTCGGCATCCCGAGGTCCATCAGGACCACGTCGGGGGTGTGCTCCCGCGCCCGCTCGACGGCCTGCGCCCCGTCGGAGGCGGTCGCCACGACCTCGAGGTCCGGCATCAGGTCCAGCAGGGCGACGAGGCCGTCGCGCACGATGGTCTGGTCGTCGGCGACGACCACACGCAGGGGGGAGCTCACCGGGACATCCTCCTCGCCATCCTCCTCACCATCCTCCTCACCATCCTCCTCACCATCCTCCTCACCATCCGCCTCACTGCGGCACCCGGGCCGTGACCCGCCACCCACGCTCGTGCGGTCCCGCGGCCAGCGACCCGCCGGTGAGTTCGAGACGCTCGCGCAGACCGGCCAGGCCGAAACCCCCGTCGACGCTGCCCGGTCGGCGCGCGTCGGGGTCCAGCGCACCGCGATCGGTGACGCGCAGCGTGGTGTCCTCCTCGCCGTAGTCGAGGTCCAGCACCACCGGGGACCCCGGCGCGTGCTTCGCGGCGTTGACCAGGGCCTCCTGCGCCGTCCGCAGCAGAGCCACCTCCCCGGCCCCCAGCGGTCGGGGGCGGCCCTGCACGTGCAGCGTCACCTCGCTGCCGTTCTCGCGCGCCCCGGCGGCCAGGGTCGCCAGCGAGTCCGGCAGCGGCGGGGAGTCGACGCGCAACGCGTGGACGGCCTCGCGGGTCTCCTCCAGTCCCCGCGTCGCGAGCTGGTGCGCGGTCCGGACCCGGTGCAGCGCAGCGTCACGGGTCGCCGCGTCGAGGTCCCCGGAGAGCAGGGCGTCGGCGACCTCCAGCTGGATCGCGAGCCCGCCCAGGGAGTGTGCGAGGACGTCGTGGACCTCGCGGGCGATGCGGGCCCGCTCGGCCAGCGCCGCCGCCCGGGCCTGTTCGCTGCGCGCCTGCTCGGAGGTGCGCAGCAGGTGCCGGGTCTGCTCCTCCTGGTCGCGACGGCCGGCCCGGATCACCCCGCCGAAGACCGCCGACAGCAGACCCGCCGGGTAGCCGAGCACGGCCGAGAGCGGGAAGCCCCCGGCGGCGAGCAACCCGAGCTGGATGCCCGCGGTCCCGGCCAGGAACGCCGCGACGGCACCGCCCACCCCGGTGTCGCGCCCCGCGGCGAGACCCGCGATGGCGGCCAGCGCGAAGATCCAGCCGGCTTCGGTGCGCGCCGCGGCGTAGCCCGCCGCCGCCGCGACGACCGCCAGCAGGACGGCCACGACCACGGCCTGGCGACCCACGAGTCCGGTGGTGCCGCGCATCGAGAACGGTTCGACGACCATCCACGCGATCCACGCCAGCGAGGTGAGCACCAGGGCGGTGACGACGTCGCCCGAGGAGGTCCAGTCCGTGCTCGGGAACGCCACGAGCAGGGCCAGGACGAGCAGGAGTTCCACGGTCCGCAGAGGGACGGTGGTGCGCCTCCACACCGCTC
The DNA here is from genome assembly GCF_979255925.1 of Kineococcus sp. AC630. Classification (NCBI taxonomy): domain Bacteria; kingdom Bacillati; phylum Actinomycetota; class Actinomycetes; order Kineosporiales; family Kineosporiaceae; genus Kineococcus; species Kineococcus sp. AC630. The sequence continues at coordinate 226,498 of NZ_CEEDMJ010000002.1, read as the reverse complement.
GCAGACCAGCCATGCCCGCGACCCTAGGCCCCGCAGCGGAACCCGTCGTCAGCCCGTCCTCCACCCGGTCTCCACCCGGATCTCCACCCCGGTTCGACTCCCGGGCCGATCCGCCACGAGGTCGCGCCGAGCACCGTGGAGGACATGCCCACCACGTTCCTCACCGTCCTCGTCTCCCTCGCCGTCCTCGTCCTGGTCGTGACCCGGCGGGCCCGTCCCCGTCCGGTCGCCGAGGAGGCGCTGCGCCGACCGTTGATCCTCAGCGCCGTCGGGCTGTTCCTCCTGCGCGGCACCACCCTCGACGCGCCGGGGATCGCGTTCCTGCTGCTGACCGCCGTCCTCGCCCTCGGGCTCGGCGCGGCCCGCGGGGCGGTCGTGCGCGTCTCCCACCGTGACGGGCGGCTGTTCACCAGCTGGGGCCCTGCCTGCTTCGGCCTGCTGGCCGCGCTGGTCGTCGTCCGTCTCGGGGTCGACGCCGGCGCGGTGGCCCTCGGGGTGACCTCGGCGACCGTCGGGCAGTCGGTGCTCTTCGCCCTCGGCCTCAGCCTGCTCGCCGAGTCGGCCGTCGTGGCCCACCGCACCGGCCGCCCCGCCCTCGCGCTGCGCTGACGTCAGCCGACGTCCATCTTCTGCAACCGCCAGCCCGCGAGGGCCACCGCGACGACGGCGATCCCCGCCAGCACCAGCGCCGAGGCCGTCACCCCGCCGGAGGCGACGGTGCCCAGGGGCACGTCGCCGGGGATGGCCAGCGAGGCCACCCGGCGTCCGTAGGACCCGATGGACAACCCTCGCAGGGCGGGGGCCAGACCGGCCAGGAACGTCTCCCAGAGCACGACGTAGGCCAGCCCCGCGAGCAGGCCGCGCCGGGTCAGCAGCGACAGCAGCACGAAGACCCCGCAGTAGGCGGCGGACGTCAGGACCGTCGCCAGCAGGACCCCGCCGAGGACGCGCCCGACGGGCTGGTTCACCGAGATCCCCAGCACGACGCAGGCGATCACCGCCGGCAGGCAGACCACGACGGTCGAGGTCCACGCGGCCGCGAACCGGGCCAGGACGATCTGCCACCGCGGACGGGCGATCGCCCGCAGCAGCGGGAGCGTGCGCCCGTCCCGTTCGTCGCCGAACGCACCGATCGCCAACACGAGCGCCACGATCGGCACCACCAGACCGGTGAGCAGGTTCCCGGTGAAGGTGTTCTGCACGCCGTAGCGGGACGGGACGCTGGTGATGCCGATGACGACGAACGCCACGACCGCCACCACCAGCGGCAGCGAGGCGAACCCCGCGGTCCGGCCACGGAAGAGGATCCCCCGCAGGGAGAACCCGTAGAGACTGGTCGAGAAGTTCATCGTCCCGCTCCTCTCGCGGCCCGCACCAGGTGCGCGAACACGCTCTCCAGGTCCTCTCCGACCCCTTCGACCCGACGCAACGTCGTGCCCGACTCCCGGGCGAGACGCGGTACCGCCTCGGCCAGCGCCACCGCCCGCGGCGCCTCGACGAGGACCCCGGTGCGACCGGCGCCCTCCCGGCGCACCGACTCCACCAGACCCGCCGCGAGCAGCATCCCCGCGAGCTCCAGCACGCGGTCCCCCTCGAGGCGGACCGTGCGCGGCCGGTCGACGAGCAGTTCCCGGATCCCCGCGGGTTCCCCCTCGGCGACGAGCCGGCCGTTGACGACGACCAGCACGCGGTGCGCCATCCGTTCCACCTCGGACAGGACGTGCGAACTCACCAGCACCGTCCGCCCCTCGGCGCCGAGCGCCGCGAGGAGGTCGACGTCGGCCCGGCGCTGCGCCGGGTCCAGGCCGTTCAGCGGTTCGTCGAGCAGCAGCACCTGCGGGTCGTGCACGAGCGCCTGGGCGAGCTTCACCCGCTGGCGCATCCCCTTGGAGAACCCCCCGACCCGCCGGTCCGCGGCCTCGGTCAACCCGACGCGGTGCAGGACGTCCCGCGTGGCGGAGCGGGGGTCCCGCACCCCGCGCTGCCGGGCGAGGAACTCGACCTGGGTGCGGGCGCTGGCGTGGGCCCAGGTGGCCTCGCCGTCGGCGACGATCCCGAGGCCGCGGTGGACCTCGGGATCGCGGTGCGGGTCGCGGCCGAGGACCCGCACGGTCCCCTGGCTCGGCCGGGTCCCCCCGGCCAGCATCTGCAGCGCGGTCGACTTGCCCGCCCCGTTGTGCCCGAGCAGCCCCGTGACACCCGCGTCGATGTGCACGGTGACGTCGGAGAGGGCCACGGTGTCGCCGAACCACTTGCTGACCCCGTCGAACTCGATGGCGCTCACGCGTCGCTCCCTCGTGCGTAGCGGCCGGCGAGGACCCCGAGTCCACCGACGACCACGACCGTCCAGACCACCCAGGCCAGCGCGCCGGGGTTCGCCACGCTCAGCCCCACGATGGAGGCCGCCAACCGCACCGGCCCGCTCGAGGGGTCCAGCGACAACGGCCACTCGTCCCCGGTCACCAGGGCGAGGACCCCGGTGAGCGCCGGGCCGACCAGGACCACCGCGAGGTACCCGCCGACGGCGAACACCCGGCGCGAGGTCAGCGACCCGACCGCCAGACCCAGGCTGGTGTGGAACAGCACGACGATCGCCGCCGCGGCCACGATCTTCGGCAGGTCGCCGACGTGGTCGGAGAACCACGCGCCGGGGGCGTCGGCCGTCGCGATGGAACCGACGAACAGCACGAGCATCGGCCCCAGCACGATGATCGCGAGCAGCGAGAGCGCGGCGAGGAACACCCCGGCGACGTACTCGAACCAGGACAACGCGGTGGCGAAGTACAGCGACAGCACCCGGTCGCGCCGGTCGCGGGTCAGCATCGAGGGGATCGACGTCGCCACGAACGCGAGCAGCACGACCGAGTTCGTCGTCAGCAGTTGCGGGTAGCCGATGAGGTCGGTGGGCTGCACGTTGACGGCCGGGACGAGCAACGGGACGGCGACGACGGCCAGCGCCGGCAGGTAGGCCACGGCCAGCAGCAGGAACGGCCAGATCTTGGCACTCGCACTGCGCCGCAACCCGAGCGGACGGCGGATCCCGCTCGCCACGAAACTCCCCACCGCGGAACTGCGGGGTTTGAGCGCTCCGGAGTAGCGCGAGTAGCGGATGTCGTGCAGGACGGCACGTGGTGTCTCGTCGACGACGTCACGCGCTTCAGCCACGGGGTCCCCCGCCCATCGCGTCGACGACGAGGTCCTCGAGACCCCGCGAGGCAGGCACCAGCCGTTCCACGCCCACCCCGAGTTCCGCGGCGAGGTCCCGCACCTGGTCCAGGGCCGCGTCCGGGCTGGAACTCATGCCGATGTCTCCTGTCGTGGTGGGGGCCAGTCGCACCCCGTGCTGGGCGACCCGGGGTTCCAGGGCCGCGGCGAACGCGCCGACGTCACCGCTCACCCGCAGTTCCACCGCGCCCGACGGGTCGTGCCCGACGACGACGAGCCGTTGCGCGGCCAGGGTTCCCGAGCGCAGCACCACGACCTCGTCGCAGGTCCGTTCGATGTCGTCGAGGACGTGCGAACTGGCGATGACCCGGATGCCGAGTTCGAGCGACAACCGGCGCACGATGGCGAGCATCTCCTCGCGACCGGCCGGGTCGAGGCCGGAGGTGGGTTCGTCGAGCAGGACGAGGTCGGGTCCGTGGACGAGGGCCTGGGCGAGTTTCGTGCGCTGCTGCATGCCGAGGGAGTACGAACCGACCGGACGACGGCGTTCCTCCTCCAACCCCACCGCGAAGAGGACCTCGCTGGTGCGCCGGACCGCGTCCCGACGACCCAGACCCCGCATCCGGGCGAGCTGGACGCAGACGTCCTGGGCGGACATGTCGGCCGGCAGGCAGGGGTGCTCGGGCATGAACCCCACCCGGCGGCGGACCTCGTCGCGCTGGCGGACCGCGTCGAGGCCCAGCACCCGCACCGTCCCCGTGTCCGGGCGCGTCAGCCCGAGGGCGGTGCGCAGCAGCGTCGACTTCCCGGCCCCGTTGGCGCCCAGCAACCCGGTGGCCCCCGCGGTCAGCGACATCGTCAGACCGTCGAGGGCCTGGACGGTGCCGAACCGCTTGCCGACGTCGAGGCACTCCAGTCCCGGTGAACCCTGATCACTCACGCGCCCATCAGAGCACTCACAGCCACCGCGTGCGTCCCTCCTTCGACGCGCGGCGCGTCCATCCTTCGGGAACCATCACGAGGTGTTCACCAGCCAAGCGGACGTCTGCGTCGTCGGTTCCGGGTCGGGCGGGAAGATGGTCGCCCAGCAACTGGCGCAGGCGGGGCGACGGGTCGTCCTGGTCGACGGGGGGTTCATCGGCGGTTTCTGCCCCTACGTCGCCTGCGTCCCGGCGAAGTCGCTGCTGCTGTCGGCCCGCGCCGCCCTGTCGTGGACCGCCGCCCGGGCCGTGCGGGACGAAGCCGCGTCCCAGCGGGACGACACCGCCGCGGCGGCGGAACTGGAGGCCGACGGCGTCGAGGTGGTGCGGGGGTACGCGCGCTCGCTCGGTCCGGGACGGGTCGAGCTGGACGACCGCGCGGTCGAGGCGGGGGTGGTCGTCGTCGCGACCGGGAGTTCCGCCGTGCTGCCGCCGCTCCCCGGTCTCGCCGGGGCCCCGACGTGGACCTCCGAGGAGGCGCTGAGCGCGGCGGACCTGCCCGGGCGCCTCGTGGTGCTCGGCGGCGGGCCGGTCGCCTGCGAACTCGCACAGGCCTACCGCGGGGTCGGCAGCGAGGTCACCCTCGTGCAGCGCGGACCGCACCTGCTCTCGCGCGAACCGGCGTGGGTCGGTGACGTGCTCGCCGACGCCCTCGCCGCCGACGGGGTGGACGTGCGCCGCGGCGACCCGGCCACCGCGGTGGAGCAGCACGACGGCTGGCGGCTGCGGCTGGAGTCCGGGGCGCTGATCCCGTTCGACCGCCTGCTGGTCGCGACCGGCCGCGCACCGGTCACCGCGGGTCTCGGCCTGGACGAGGAGTGGCTGAGCGGGTCGGGGCACGTGCGCACGGATGCCCGGTGCCGGGTGGTCGACGCGTCCGGGACGGTCGTCGAGGGTCTGTTCGCCGTCGGCGACGTCACCGGCATCTCGGACTACACGCACACCGCGAACCACCAGGCCCGCACGGTCGTGGGCGAGGTGCTCGGCCGCGGGCGCGACGCGGACTACTCCGCGGTCCCCCGCGCCGTCTACACCGACCCGACCGTGTTCTGCACCGGGGACACCTCGGGCGGGGAGGGTGTCCGGTCGGCCCGGTTCTCGCTGCGCGACGTCGAACGCTCCGCCCTCGTCGAACTGTCCCGCCCCCGCCAGGTCACCGGTGGGGTCGAGCTCTTCGCCCGCGACGGTGTCCTCGTGGGGGCGGCCTGCGTCGGCCCGGACGCCGACTCGTGGGGTGCGGAACTCTCCCTCGCCGTCCGGGCCCGGCTCACCGTCGACCTCCTCGCCCACCACGTCCGGGCGTTCCCGACCTGGTCCGAGGCCATCTTCCCGGCCCTGCAGGAACTGCAGGGCTGAACCGGCGCGGGGACGCTCAGTCGGGCAGGTCGAGGCTGGACCCGGCGAAGCGGTCGGTGAGGAACAACCCGTTGACCACCAGGCCGGAGGCGTCCTCGAGCACCGCCGCGTCGTGCAGGCGGGTGACGGCCTCGAGCAGGACCCCGAGCTGGTCCAGCAGGAGCTGCTCGGCCGTTCCCGCACCGGGCAGGACGTGGCTGCGGGCCCACTCCCGCGGGAGGACCACGAAAGCCCGCAACGTGTCCGGCAGGTAGTCCACCGCCGCGCTCCGCACCGCCAGCCGGGCCGGATCGACACCCCCGCCCGCGACGCGCGGCACGGTGTCCAGCAGGAGGTCCACGAGAGCCTGGACCAGCGGGAGCGCCGCGTCGGGCACCAGCCCCCGGGCCCGGGCGGGCAGGGACCGCAGACTGGCGATGACGTCCGCGGGGTTGACGAGCAACGCGTCGGCCGCCGGCGCCAGACCGAGCGCGGCGAGCGCGCGGGCCGCGGCGGCGGAACCACCCGCCGTGCTCGCCGCGAGGTCGGCCACGCCGGCGGCCAGCAGTTCGAGGAACTCCCCCACCGGGACGTCGCGGCGCGCGATCGTCACCCCCCGCACCACCCGCTGCGCCGTCGCCGTCAGCCCCGGACCGCCGACCTGCACGCTCAGCAGCGCGGACGGCAGGGTGAGCCGGAGCGAGCGCACCGCACCCGCTCGCCCGGCCACCCGGTCGCCCAGCGAGCGGTGCCGTTGCACGACGAGGGTGCCCGCGGCTGCGGGCCCCAGCACCCGGGACAGGGAGGCGGCCAGGCGTTCCAGGAACTCCGCGGCGTCCTCCGGGGTCGTGGGCACGGCGAACGCAGGACTCACCGCGGCCCGTCCGTGAGGGGCAGCACCAGCGACGGTCTGGCGATGGTGTGGTCCGCGCGCAACGGGCGGACCGCGGTGCCGATGGCGAAGAACTCCGTGGTGTGCCCACCCCAGCGGTGCGGCAACGACAGGAGCTGGACGCCGACGATGCCCTCGGCCTGCAGCGCCTCGGCCTCGGCCTGCATGCGGCTCATCGCGAGCTCGCGGGCGTCGTAGAGGGCTTCGGTGTACTGCTCGATCTCGACGTTGCTGCCGACGGTGCTCATCGAGGCGAGGACCCCGCGGTGGGCGATGTGGTAGACGCAGGTACCCATCACCAGGCCGAGCGGGGCGTACCCGGCCTGCACGAGCGTCCAGAAGTCCTGTCCGGACAGGTCGGAGGTGAAGGGCAGCCCGTGCACGGTGCGCCAGGTCCCGCTGGGTGGCGGTTCGTCGGCGACGACGGCGGTGCCGATGGCCAGGAACTCCGCGAGGTCGTTGCCGTACTCCTTGAACTCGATCTCCAGGCGCACCCCCACGATGCCGTCGGCGCCGAGTTCCGCGGCCTCGGCCTCCATCCTCGTCATGGCGAGTTCCCGGGCGTGGTACATCGCCTGGGTGAGCTTGTCGAGTTCCATGTTCTTGCTCCAGCGTCCGACCTGCAGCCCGACGTGGTAGACGCTGGAACCCAGCACGAGCCCGACGGGACGGAACCCGGCCTCGCGGACGAGCAGGAACTCGTTGACGCTGAGGTCGGAGGTGAACAGGGCCCGGCCGTGGTCGCCGCGCATCCCCTCGAGGCGTTCACGCGCGTCGGGGGGCAGGTGGACGTCGGCGAGAGGGGGGACGTCGGATCCGGTGCTCACGGGGTGCTCCTCAACGGTTCAGGGGTAGGACGGTCAGGACGGCGGGGGCCCGCCCGGCGCCGGGGGGTCCTACCTGGGTGAGCAGGGTCCCGGTGAAGGAGGCCTCGGCGTGCAGGTCCTTCCCGTCGCCGCACTGGGTCTCGAACGTCCCGAGGCGAACGTCGTCGACCACCACGTGGCCGCTCCCGTGGCGTCGGGCGTCGAGCGTCAGACCGCGGCGGGCGTCGGCGCGGGCGCGGGTGAGCAGTTCCGTCAGCCCGTCGACCTCGTTGCCGCTCCAGCTGCTCCGCTGCTGCATCATCAACGGGTCCTCGTGCTTGGTGGCGACCGAGAGGCCCCGCACCAGCGCCCGGGGGGCGAAGCCCGACCCCATCGCGGCGGCGACGTCCTCGGCGCTGAGTCCGGCGCACCAGAGCGTTCCCGGGGCCGTACGGCCGAGCTCGCGGACCGCCGTCCCCCGTGCGGTGAACTCCACGGCGGCGCCGTCGAGGTGGGCGCGGGTGGTGCGGACCCCCACGACACCGTCGGCCCCGAGGGCGCGCGCCTCCGCCAGCATCCGGTCCAGCGCCCCGTGCCAGGCGGCGTCGACGGCGCGCACGTAGGGGCCCGAGCCGTTGCGGAGTCCGCCCGGGTCGCCGGTGGTCACGACCGGGCTCGTCCACCCCCAGGCCCCTGGACCGGAGGTGGTCGCCCACGCACCGCAGAAACCCCCGCTCCAGCCGAGGTTCATGACCAGGCACCCGAACACCTCCCCCACCGGGGTCAGGCCCGCGGCCGCGACGGCGGCAGCGCCGGGTGCGGAGAGGAACGAGCCGGTGGCCCCGCCGGCCCGTTGCCGGGTGACGCGGGCCAGGGCCGCCGGGGGCAGGCCACCCGCCCAGGGACTCACGTGTTCGCCGTACCGGGCCGGAAGACCATCCACCCAGCCTAGGCAGGCGCCCGGCGAGGGCAAGCGTTTCCGCGGAACTCCCAGCCGATGCGCAGGAAACCCCCGGTCAGAGCGGCAGGTGCCGCTCGGCGGGACCGTCGTAGGCGGAGAGCGGCCGGATGAGGGAGTTCGCCGCCCGTTGCTCCACGACGTGCGCCGTCCAGCCGACGACCCGGGCGGCGACGAAGATGGGCGTGAACAGCGCGGTGTCGAAACCCATGAGGTGGTAGGCGGGCCCGGAGGGGTAGTCCAGGTTCGGCAGGATGTTCTTCGCCGAGGTCATGGCCTCCTCCAGCGCGTCGTAGAGGTCGAGGACGTCCTGGCGTCCCATGTCCCCCGCCAGCACCTGCAGTGCGGCGTGCATGCTGGGCACCCGGGAGTCCCCGGACCGGTAGACCCGGTGGCCGAAACCCATGATCTTGCGGCGTTGCGCCAGCGCGGCGTCCAGCCACCGCCGGGCCCGCTCGGCGGAACCCTCGCCCAGGCCGATCTCCTCGAAAACCTGCCAGACGGCCTCGTTCGCACCACCGTGCAGCGGCCCCTTGAGCGCGCCGATCGCGGCGACCACCGCGGAGTACAGGTCGGACAACGTCGACGTCACGACCCGGGCCGTGAACGTCGAGGCGTTGAAGGAGTGCTCGGCGTAGAGGACGAGGGACACCTCGAAGGCGCGGACCACACCCGCGTCGGGTTCCTCCCCGAACGTCATCCAGAGGAAGTTCGCCGCGTAGCCCAGGTCGTCGCGCGGCGGGACGAGTTCCAGGCCGCGGGTGCGGCGCTGAGCGTAGGCGACGACGGACGGCAGCGCCGCGAACAACCGCTGCGCCTTGGCGAACTCGACGTCGGGGGCCGAGTCCCCGGCCTGCGGGTCGAGGGCGCCGATGACGCTGACCGCGGTCCGCAGGACGTCCATGGGGTGCGCGGCGAGCGGGAGTTCGTCGACGACCCGACGGACCCGTGCGTCGAGCACCCGTCCCGCGCGCTCGGTGGCCGTGAAGGCCGCGAGTTCCTCACGGTCGGGCAGGTCACCGCGCCACAGCAACCAGGCGACCTGCTCGAACGAGCAGTGCTCCGCGAGTTCCTGGACGGGGTAACCCCGGTAGAGCAACGAGTTCGTCGCGGGGTTCACCTTGGAGATCGCGGTCGTGTCGGCGACGACGCCGGCGAGCCCCTTGTGGATCTCGGGTGGGGTGGGATCGGGTGTGGTCGTCATGGTCGGTTCCTCCGCGTCATCGCGATCGGTTGCCTTCGAGACTGAAGTCGTAGACGCCGGAGTCGAAGTCGCCGTAGCCGGCGTAGTCGACGAGGTCGTACAGCTCGGCCCGGGTCTGCATGCCGGGAACCTGGCCCGCCAGCGAACCGGTCGCGACGAGGTCGTCGAGGGCCCGGTCCGCCGTGCCCATCGCCAGGCGCAGCAACGAGACCGGGTGGATGACGATCCGCACGCCGACGTCGCGCAACTGCTCGTGGGTGAAGAGGTCGCTGCGGCCGAACTCCGTCATGTTCGCGAGGATCGGGACGTCGACGGCCGTGCAGATCGCCTCGAACTCGGCGAGGTCCGCCATGGCCTCGGCGAAGATCGCGTCGGCCCCCGCGTCCGCGAGCTGCTTCGCCCGTTGCACGGCCGCGTCCATCCCCTCGACCCCGCGCACGTCGGTGCGGGCGACGACGAGGAAGTCCGGGTCGCGCCGGGCGTCGACGGCGGCCCGGATCCGGCGCAACGCCGTCGCCTCGTCGACGACGGCCTTGCCCTCGAGGTGCCCGCAGCGCTTCGGGTTCACCTGGTCCTCGACGTGCATCCCGGCGACCCCGGCGTCCTCCATGGTCTGGACGGTGCGGGCGACGTTGAGGGGTTCGCCGAAACCGGTGTCGGCGTCGACGAGGACGGGGAGGTCGGTGACCCGGGCGATCTGCGCGGACCTGCCGGCGACCTCGGTGAGCGTCGTGAGCCCGATGTCGGGCAACCCGAGGTCGGCGGCGAGCACGGCCCCGGACACGTACACCCCCTCGAAACCCTTGCGCTGGATCAGCCGGGCGGACAGGGGGTTGAACGCCCCCGGCAGGCGGAGGAGCTCACCCGAGGCGAGCGCCGCCCGGAACGCGGCACGTTTCGCGGTGGGGGTGGTGGTGGAGAACAGCACGGGGCCTCCTCAGAACAGACCGGTGGGGAGCGGGACCCGGGCGAGGTAGCTCGCCGGGGCGGTGACGTTCAGCGCCCGGACCCCGGCGGCGTCGAGGCCCGGGAGTTCGGTGGCGAGCCGGGTGAACCGCTCGACCTCGGCGGGGTCGAGGACCCCCTCGGCCAGGGTCGCGAACTTCGCGCTGTACTGCTCCCGGGTGAAGGGGTGCGCCCCGAGCGGGTGCGCATCGGCGACGGCGATCTCGGCGACGACGGTCGAACCGTCGGTGAGCGTCGCGACGAGGCGACCGCCGAACGCCTTCTCCGCCGGGTCGGTGGAGTGGTAGCGGGCGGTCCACGCGGGATCCTCCGTCGTCGACACCTTGCGCCACAGGGCGACCGTGTCCCGGCGCTGGGCGCGCTCGGGGGCGTAGGAGTCCGCGTGGTGCCAGGTCCCGTCCTGCAGGGCGACGGTGAAGATGTAGGGCACCGAGTGGTCCAGCGTCTCCCGGCTGGCCGTCGGGTCGTACTTCTGCGGGTCGTTCGCGCCGGACCCGATGACGACGTGGGTGTGGTGGCTGGTGTGCAGCACCATCGAGACCACGTTCGCCGGGTCGACCAGTTCGGGGTGCTCGCGGTGCAACCGGCGGGCGAGGTCGATGATCGCCTGCGCCTGGTACTCCGCGGAGTGCTCCTTCGTGTAGGTGTCCAGGATCGCGCGCTTCGCCTCACCGGGTTCCGGCAGCGGCACCTCGTAGACCGCGTCCGGTCCGTCGAGCAGCCAGGCGATCACCCCGTCCTCGCCCTCGTAGATCGGTGCCGGGCTCGTCTGCCCGCGCATCGCGCGGTCCACCGCCTCGACGGCGACCTTGCCCGCGAACGCCGGGGCGTGGGCCTTCCACGTCGAGATCGCGCCCTTGCGGGACTGCCGCGTGGCCGTCGTCGTGTGCAGCGCCTGACCGATCGCCTGGTGGACGACCTCCTGGGACAACCCCAGCATCGTGCCGAGACCCGCCGCGACGGACGGCCCGAGGTGCGCGACGTGGTCGATCTTGTGCCGGTGCAACGAGATCGCCCGCACCAGGTCCACCTGCACCTCGTAGCCCGTGACGATCCCCCGCAGCAGGGCCGCGCCGTCGAGGCCGAGGTGCTGGGCCACCGCGACGAGGGCGGGGACGTTGTCGCCGGGGTGGGAGTACTCCGCGGCGAGGAACGTGTCGTGGAAGTCGAGTTCGCGGACCGCGACCCCGTTGGCCCAGGCCGCCCACTCCGGGGACACGGCCTCACCGGTCCCCACCACGAGCGCCCCGCGCCCCCCGCGCGAGGGCGGGTGGGCCAGCGCCTGGGACCGGGCCGCGACGACCGGCGCCCGCAGCAGCGAGGCCGCGGACACGGCCGCGTTGTCGAGGACCCGGTTCACGACCATCTCGGCCACGTCGTCCTCGACCGTGACCGGGTCGGTGGCGACCCGGGCCAACTGCCAGGCGAGTTCGTCCTCGCGGGCGAAGTCCTCGTCGCTGCGGTGGACCCTGACCTCGTGCTGCTTCACGCACTGACCTCTTCCTCGATGGATCCGTGCCGCAGCGCGGAGCTGAAGTGGGACCTGCTGCGGTGCAGGTGGACGTGCACGGCGTGGGCGGCCAGGTCGGCGTCCCCGAGGGCGATCGCCTCGGCGATGAGCTGGTGCTCGGCCGCCGCGGCCGACAACCGCGCCGGGTCGTGGCGGGCGAGGCGACGGATGCGCACCAGGTGGGTGCGGACCGAGGCGAGCGCTTGCTGCAACCAGGGGTTCGCGACGGCGGCGTCGATGGCCTCGTCGAAGCGGGCCGTCAGCTCGTAGTAGCGGTCGAGACCCGCTTCGCCCGCCCCGAGCAGTTCGGGGGCCCGGGCGAACCCGCGGGCGAACTCCGTGAACTCCGCGGCGTCCCGGCGTTGGGCCGCGAGCCGCGCGGCCTTGACCTCCAGGGCCTCGCGCACGTCGTAGAGCTGCTCGACCGCCCCCGGGTCGAGGGGCGCCACGACGAGACCGCGACCCGGCAGGGGCTGCGCGAGACCGTCGGCGACGAGGCGGGCGAAGGCCTCGCGGACCGGGGTGCGGGACACCCCGAGGCGGACGCTCTGGTCCACCTCGGCGAGCGGCGCCCCCGGCGCCAGGACCCCGTCGAGGACGTCCTGACGGAGCCGGCCGTAGACCCGCTCCGTCGTCCCTCCCCGCCGCTGTGCATGCACACGAGCACCATGGACCGCCGATCCGCGGTCGTCAAGCGCTCAGTGCATGCAGAAGCAGACGTCAGGGCCCGTAGGTGGCGACGACCGGGGCGTGGTCGGAGAACCGCTCGGCGTAGGTCGCCGCGCGGTCGGTCTCGACGGAGGTCAGCCGCGCTGCGAGACCGGGGGTGACGAGCTGGTAGTCGATGCGCCAGCCGGTGTCGTTGTCGAAGGCCTGCCCGCGCCAGGACCACCAGGCGTACGGGCCGTCGACGTCACCGGCGACGCTGCGCTGGGTGTCGACCCAGCCGAGGGTGTCGAACCAGTGGTCGAAGTGGGCGCGCTCGTCCTCGAGGAACCCGGCCTTGTTCCGGTTGCCCTTCCAGTTCTTGATGTCGCGTTCGGTGTGCCCGACGTTCAGGTCACCCGCGACGAGAGCCTCCCGGCCGGTCTCCTGCGCGATCCGGCCGAGTTCGGCGAAGCGGACGTCCATGGCGTCGAGGAAGCGGTACTTGTCGTCCTGCTGGGGGGTTCCGACCTCGCCGGAGTGGACGTAGGCGCTGACGAAGGTCATCGGCCCGACGGCGGTGTCGACGTCGACCTCGATCCAGCGGCCGGAGGTCTCGAAGTGGGGGTCGTGGGCGAACCCGATGCGCACGGCGGAGAACTCCGCCCTCGACGCGATCGCTACCCCCGCCCGCCCCTTCGCGGCCGCCTCGGTGTGCGCGACGTGCACGAAGCCCGGCAGGGCCTTGCGCAGTTCCTCGTCGGGGGCGCGGACCTCCTGGAGCAGCACGACGTCGGGGTCGCGCACGTCCAGCCAGGGGTGCATCCCGCGCCGGACGGCGGCGCGGACACCGTTGACGTTGATCGTCGCGACGGTGATCGACTTCTTCTTCCGAGGCACGCCGCGGACCCTACCCGCCCCCTCCGACACCAACTCCTGGGGAGCTTTCCACCCTTCCGAAGACCGGGAAGGGTGGAAAGACTCCCAGGAGTGGCGGTCAGCGGAGGCCGGCGGCGCGTTCGGCGGACTCGACCACGTTCGTCAGCAGCAGCGCCCGGGTCATCGGGCCGACCCCACCCGGGTTGGGGGCCATGAACCCCGCGACCTCGGCGACGTCCAGGGCGATGTCGCCGGTCAGCCTGCTCTTGCCCGTCTCGGGGTCGAGCACGCGGGAGACGCCGACGTCGAGCACCGCGGCACCCGGCTTGACGTCCTCCTTCGTGACCAGACCCGGCACCCCGGCAGCGGCGACGATGACGTCGGCCCGCTTCAGGTGGCTCGCCAGGTCCCTGGTCCCGGTGTGGCACAACGTGACCGTCGCGTTGGGGTGGCGACGGGTCAGCAGCAGCCCGATGGGGCGACCGACCGTGACCCCCCGACCCACGACGACGACCTCGGCCCCGTCGAGCGGGACGTCGTGGCGCAGCAGCAGGTCGATGACCCCGCGCGGGGTGCACGGCAGCGGGGAGGTGATCTCCTCGCGCACCCGCAGCACCAGTCGGCCGAGGTTCGTCGGGTGCAGCCCGTCGGCGTCCTTGTCGGGGTCGACCATCTCGAGCACGCGGTTCGCGTCGATGCCGTCCGGCAGCGGCAGCTGGACGATGAACCCCGTGCACTCCGGGTTCGCGTTCAGCTGGGCGATCTCGGACTCGATCTCGGCCTGCGTCGCCGTCGCCGGCAGCTGGACCTGGATCGAGGCGATGCCGACCTCGGCGCAGTCGCGGTGCTTGCCCCGGACGTAGCTGGCCGACCCCGGGTCGTCTCCGACCAGGACCGTGCCCAGACCGGGGACGATGCCGTGCTCGCGCAGCACGGCGACGCGTTCGGCGAGGTCCGCCTTCACCGCCGCCGCAGCGGCCTTGCCGTCGAGGACGACCGCGCTCACAGGAAGCCCTTGTTCGACGGGTACAGCGGGAACTCCGCGGTCAGCTTCGCGACCCGGGCGCGCAGGGCGTCCGCGTCGAACTCCGGCTTGAGCGCGAGCGCGATGACGTCGGCCACCTCGGTGAACTCCGCCGCCCCGAAACCGCGGGTCGCGAGCGCCGGGGTGCCGATCCGCAGGCCGGAGGTGACCATCGGCGGACGCGGGTCGAAGGGCACCGCGTTGCGGTTGACGGTGATGCCGACCTCGTGGAGACGGTCCTCGGCCTGCTGGCCGTCGAGCTGGGAGTCGCGCAGGTCGACGAGCACGAGGTGGACGTCGGTGCCGCCGGTGAGGACGGACACGCCGGCCTCCTTCGCGTCGGCCGCGGTGAGGCGCTCGGCGACGATCTTGGCGCCCTCGAGGGTGCGGCGCTGACGCTCGGCGAACTCCTCGGAGCCCGCGACCTTGAAGGCGACGGCCTTCGCGGCGATGACGTGCATCAGCGGGCCACCCTGCTGGCCCGGGAAGACCGCGGAGTCGATCTTCTTCGCGAACTCCTGCTTGGTCAGGATCAGGCCTGAGCGGGGACCGGCGAGGGTCTTGTGCACCGTGGACGTGACGACGTCGGCGTACGGGACGGGGCTGGGGTGCAGACCGGCCGCGACGAGCCCGGCGAAGTGCGCCATGTCGACCATGAGGTGGGCGCCGACCTCGTCGGCGATGGAGCGGAAGGCCGCGAAGTCGAGCTGGCGGGGGTAGGCCGACCAGCCGGCGATGATGAGCTTGGGACGCGACTCCAGCGCGACGGCGCGCACGACGTCCATGTCGACGCGGAACGTCGTCGGGTCCACCCCGTAGGACGAGACGTCGTACATGCGGCCCGAGAAGTTGATCTTCATGCCGTGCGTGAGGTGACCGCCGTGGGCCAGCTCGAGGCCGAGGATGCCGTCGCCGCCGCGGATGAAGGCGTGCATGGCGGCCGCGTTGGCGGTGGCGCCGGAGTGCGGCTGGACGTTGGCGTGCTCGGCGCCGAAGAGGGCCTTGGCGCGGTCGCGCGCGAGGTCCTCGGCGACGTCGACGTGCTCGCAGCCGCCGTAGTAGCGCTTGCCGGGGTAACCCTCGGCGTACTTGTTGGTGAGGACGGACCCCTGCGCCTCGAGGACGGAGCGCGGGGCGAAGTTCTCGCTGGCGATCATCTCGAGGGTGTCGCGCTGACGGCCGAGTTCGGCGTCGAGCACTGCGGCGATCTCGGGGTCGACCTCCGACAACGGTCGGTCGGTGACACCAGGGGTGTTGGGCTGGACGTCGGTCACGTTCGCTCCTCGGACGGCGGCGTTGGTGGCGACGCGAGGCCCAGGCGGACGACCCCGTGAACGGCGGGACCCGCCCGTTCGGACGGTGCCCGTGGCCGCTCCCCGGTGGTGACCCACCCAGCGCCAGTCGCGGCCGTGCTCAGGTTAGCCCAGGACGGGCAGTGCACGGACCGCGGAAACAACACTCTCCGCCCCTCACGGGCCTGTCTCGAGGGCGGAAAGTGTTGTTTCCGCAGGGAGGTCGGTCAGCGCGGGATGGCGGAGTCGAGGACGGTGCGCATCTTGGCGGCGGTCTCCGCGACCTCGAGGTCGGGGTCGGAGCCCTGCACGATCCCGGCACCGCCGAAGACCCGCAGCCGACGGCCGCTGACCTCGGCGCAGCGCACGGCGACGACCCACTCGCCGTCCCCGTGCACGTCCTGCCAGCCGACGGCCCCGGCGTAGCACCCGCGGTCCAGACCCTCGACCTCGTCGATCACCCGCATGGCCGCCGCCCGCGGGGAACCACCCACCGCGGGGGTGGGGTGCAGGGCCGAGACGAGGTCGACGGAGGTGGTGGCGGTGTCGGTGAGCAGCGCGCTGATCCGCGTCGCGAGGTGCCACACGGCCGGGGTGGCCATGAGCTCCGGCTCGGGGGTGGTGATGGTCCGGCAGAACGGCGTCAGCGCCTCGACGATGGCGTCGACGACGAAGGCGTGCTCGCGTCGGTCCTTGTCGGAGACCATCAGGGCGTCGGCCCGGCGCACGTCCTCATCGGGTTCCGGGGAGCGCGGGATCGATCCCGCCAGCGGGCGCAGCAGCACGCTCGGGCCCCGACGCCGCAGCAGCAGCTCCGGACTGGCGCCGACGAGCCACCGGGCCTGGCTGTCGGCGGGGTCGTCGAGGGGGACGGCGAGCGTCGTGGCGGCGGGGTTGCGGGCGACGAGCTCGGCGACGAGTTCGGGCACCGACCAGTCGTCGAGGGCTTCGAGTTCGAGGGTCCGGGCCAGCACGACCTTGTCGACCTCACCGCTGGCGATGCGCCCCAGGGCGGTCCGCACGGCGTCGGCGTAGCCGGAGGGTGAGGGACGGGGACGGCTGCGCGCGACGGTGACCTTCCGGCGGCCACCGGCGAGCGGCAGCTGCAGCGGGCCCGGGGTCGTCTCCCCGACGCCGAGGCGCAGGGCCCCGGGCGTGCGCAGGTCGAAGGGGACGGCGCCGGCGACGATGACCCCGGCGGGAGCGCCCTCGAGGGCCGCGACGGTGCGCCGGAGCTGTTCCAGTCCGCTGACGCCGGGGACGAGCGGACGGGGTCCGCTCTGGACCAGGGTGGACTTCTCGCCGGAGAAGACGGTGGCCCCTGCGCGCACCGCGAGAGCTGCCGCCTCGGGTTCTGACACGTCTGCAGCCTAGGCTCACGTGTCGTGAGCACGCGCCCGAGGGTCCTGACCCTGTCCTGTCCCGACCGCCCCGGCATCGTCCACGCCGTGACGGGAGCCCTCGTCGCCCTCGACGCCAACATCACCGAGAGCCAGCAGTACGGGGACCCCGACACGGGCCTGTTCAACATGCGCGTGGCCTTCGACGCCGCCGCCGGCGAGGAGGCGCTGCGCGCCAACCTCGAGGTGGTGGCGGCGCGGTTCGGGCTGACCTGGAAGCTCTCGGCCGCCGACGAGCCGATGCGCACGCTGGTGATGTGCTCCAAGCAGGGCCACTGCCTCAACGACCTGCTCTTCCGCCACCGTTCGGGCGGGCTGCCCATCGAGATCGCGGCGGTCGTCTCCAACCACACCGACCTGGCCCCGTTGGCGGAGTTCTACGGGATCCCGTTCGTCCACGTCCCGGTCACGACGGGCGACCCGGCCTCGAAGGAGGCGGGCGAGGCGCGGTTGCTGGAGCTCGTCGAGGAACTCGACGTGGAACTCGTCGTGCTGGCCCGGTACATGCAGATCCTGTCGGACGACCTGTGCCGCAACCTCTCCGGCAAGGCCATCAACATCCACCACTCGTTCCTGCCCAGCTTCAAGGGCGCCAGGCCGTACCACCAGGCGCACGCCCGCGGCGTGAAGATCATCGGGGCGACGGCGCACTACGTGACGGCCGACCTCGACGAGGGCCCGATCATCGAGCAGGAGATCGAGCGCGTCGACCACCGCCACTCCGCGAACGAGCTGGTGCGGCAGGGGCAGGACGTGGAGGCGCGGACGCTGGCCCGCGCGGTGCGCTGGCACGCCGAGCACCGCGTGCTGATGGACGGCAACCGGACCGTGGTCTTCCGCTAGGACCCCGGAGCCCGCTGGGTCAGCGTCCCCGGCCGCCGAAGCGGAAGGGGATGGGGATCGGGCCGATGCAGCAGACGCCGCTGGTCTCCATCGGGGCGAGCAGCGCCACGGCGCGGTAGCAGGCGAGGAAGCGGACCGCGCTCGGCAGGACCGACCGCAGCACCCCGTCGCGGTGCACGTGCTCGCGCACGGCCACCGAGCAGGAGGCCCCGCCGTGGGCGAGGCGGTGCGCGCAGGAGTAGCCCTTGCGCGGCGACAGGCTGCGCTGGTACCTCCCGATGGCGGTCTCGACGAGTCGTCGGGGGACGCTCAGCAGCTCCATGGCGCCACGCTAGGACGGTTCGCCGCGGGCTGCGCGTCCACCGGGAGGCGGTTCCGGGCGACCTGCGCCACCGTGGGTCCGTGAGCGGAACCGCGACCTCCCCGCCGTCCTCCCGAGCGCGCCGCGCGGCCTGGCTCGGGGTCCTCGTGGGCGGGGTCGTGGCCTACGTCGTCCTGCTCGACGTCATGGTCCGCACGGAGAACCTGAACTACTTCCCCTCCCTGCTGCTCGTCGGCGCGATCACCGTCCCCATGACGGTGCTCGTCTTCGCCGAGAGCGGGGGCCGGCGGATCCCCGTCCGCGGCGGGGTCGTCGCCGCGACCGCGATCGCCGGCGGCATCGTGGGCACGGTGGCGGCCGGGGTCCTGGAGTACCGGGCGGAGCGCGAGCTCGGCGCGGGGGCGATGCTCCTGGTGGGCTTCATCGAGGAGGCCGCGAAGCTCGTCGTCCCCCTCCTCGTGCTGCTGGTGACCCGCCCGCGCGACCCCCGCGGCGGGATCGTGGTGGGTGTGGCCTCCGGGATGGGCTTCGCCGCGCTGGAGACCATGGGGTACGGGTTCCAGGAACTGCTGCGGGCCGGGAACCTCGCCGCCGTCGAGGACACCCTGCTGCTGCGGGCCCTGCTCTCCCCCGCCGGGCACGTGGCCTGGACCGGGCTCACGGTCGCGATGCTGTGGCGCGTGCCGACGGCCGCGCACCGGGGCCGGGCCCTCGTGAAGTTCGTCGGGGCCTACCTCGCGGCCGTCGTCCTGCACACCGTCTGGGACGACTCCAGCGCCCTGTCCGTCCACGTCGTCGTCGTGGTGGTGAGCGTCACCGTGCTGCTGGTCCTCACCCACCGGGCCCACGTCGACCGGGCCCCGCGGGACCGCCTCACAGCCAGCCGCGCCGCTTGAAGATCGTGTAGAGCGTGACGCTGAGCGCCAGCATCAGCAGCAGCGCCAAGGGGTAGCCGAGGACCCAGTTCAGCTCCGGCATGTGCGTGAAGTTCATGCCGTAGACGCCACCGACGAGACTGGGCGCGAACAGGATCGCCGCCCAGGACGAGATCTTCTTGACCTCCTCGCTCTGGGCGTAGCTGGCCTCGGTGAGCGAGCGCATCTCCTCGTTCTGGCGCTGTCCGACGAGGGTCGCGTTCACGGTGAGGATGTCGCGCAACTGGCTGCGGTAGTTCTCCAGCCGTTCCACGGCGACGGTCACGTGGTCGGCCACGTCGCGCAGGTAGCGCTGCAGCTCCTCGTCGACGCGGTACTTCTGGAACCCGCCGCTGAGCCCGGCCAGGATCGCCGGCAACGGGGTGACCGCGCGCTGGAAGTCCGAGACCTCCTGGGACAGCTCGTAGATGCGCCGGGACACGGTCGGGTCGCCCGTGAAGACCTGGGTCTCGATCTCGTCGATGTCGTTCTCCAGGCCGTGCAGCACCGGCCCGTACCCGTCGACGACGGCGTCGAGGATCGCGTAGAGGACCGCCTCCGTCCCCCGGCCCAGCAGTTCCGGGTCGGCCTCCATGCGGCGGCGCACGTCGGACAGGCTCGGGGACTCGCTGTGCCGCACGGTGATGAGGAAGTCGCGGCCGATGAAGAGGTGCAGCTCGCCGAACTCGACCTCCTCACGCTCGTCGAGGTAGCGGGCGGCGCGCAGCACGACGAACAACGTCGCGCCGTAGCGCTCCAGCTTGGGCCGCTGGTGGGCCAGGACGGCGTCCTCGACGGCGAGTTCGTGCAGGTCGAACTCCGCGGCGAGGGTGTTCAGCTCCTCCTCGGCGGGGCGGTAGAGCCCCATCCAGGCGATGCGCCCCTCCTCCTCGCGCAACGAGGTCAGGGTGCCGGCGAGGTCGCGCGGCGAGGCCACCCGCTCGCCGTGGAGGTAGACGCCGCTGTCGACGAGACTGCTGCCCCGGGTCTCGGCCTTCGCGGGGATCGCCCCGTCGAGGGAGAGGTTGCGTGAGGGAGGGGCCATCCCACGACGTCCCATCGACGGCAACGACAGTCGGCGCTTGGCCATGGGCGGACCTCCGGCGTTCCCCCGGCCTCGCGACCGGGACGTGTGGTGCAGCAGCAGCCAGTGTGCCGCCCCCCGTGCTCGCACGGTTCCAGACCCTGAACTGATTTTACTGTGGTGAGGCTAACCTCTCAGGCATGACTCTCTCTCCCTCGATGAGCCGCCGGGCGCTGCTGGGTGCCGGCGGCGGGGTCGCCGGACTGTGGGCACTCGCGGGCTGCAGCACCGACGGGTCGAGTGCCGCCCCTTCCGCCCCCGCGTCGACCGCCTCCGCAAGGGTGGGGAGCTGGGTGACGCCCCGCGCCCTCCCCGACGGCTGGGGCAGCGGCGAGGACGACGGCGTGTTCCCGCGCACCGTCGTCCACGCCCTGGGGTCGACGGCCATCGCGACCGCCCCCACCCGGGTCGCCGTCCTCTCGACCGGGCAGGTGGACGCGGCGCTGACCCTCGGGGTCGTCCCCGCCGGCTCCACCGCGGGCGACGGTGCGGACCGGGTCCCGGACTACCTGCTCGACGCGTTCCCGGACGACCGGGCCGCGCTCGAGCAGGTCGCGGACCTGGGCGCCCGCACCGAACCGAGCCTGGAGGCACTGGCGGTCCTCGCCCCGGACCTGATCCTCGTGAACTCCGCGGCCAAGGACGCCGAGCAGCTCCTGGGCACGCTGTCGGCGATCGCCCCGACGGTCGTCACCCGGGGCACCGGGCTGTACTGGAAGCAGGACTTCCAGCTGCTCGCCGACGCCCTCGGCCGGCGACAGCAGGCGCAGCGCTGGCTCACCGACCACCAGGACCGGGCCGCGGGCCTCGGGGCCCGCCTCTCCCCCGTCCCCACCGTCTCCTTCCTGCGCAGGAACGGTGACCGGACCCGGGTGTTCGGCGTCGCCTCGTTCAGCGGTTCGGTGGCCGAGGACGCGGGCCTGGGCCGGCCGCCGACGCAGAGCTTCACCGACGACACGTCCCGCGACCTCAGTCCCGAGCAGTTGCCCCTCGCCGACGCGGACTGGCTGTTCTTCGGCGTGCAGGGCGGTGACGCGACGGAACTGACCTCGCTGCCGTTGTGGGACCCGCTGCCCGTCGTGACCGCCGGGAGGGCCGTCGAGGTCGACGACGACGCGTTCTACCTCAACACCGGCCCCACGGCCGCGCGACTGGTGCTGGACCAGCTCCAGGCCACGCTCCCGGCGTGACCCTCAGGCCAGCAGCCGTTCCCGCAGCCGGTCGAACAGGTCACCGGCCGCGCCGTGGGCCAGGGCCCAGCCCGACGTCCCGCCCGCGTGCGCGTCCCACACGTCGAGGACCGCCGCCAACGCCTCCACGGGGGCCGTGAAGTACTCCGCCGGCAGCGTCGAGAGGTCGGCCCCCACGGGCAGCGGGGAGCTCGCCAACAGCCGCCGCATCACCTCGGGCATCGCCTGGGTGGTCAGGGCGAAGTCGGCCAGCACGGCCTCGCGGGGTACGTCGAGCAACCGCAGCACCAGCGCGACCACCAGTCCGGTGCGGTCCTTGCCCGCGGCGCAGTGCACGAGCACCGGAGCGGGCCCGGAGGCGACGAGCGCCACGGCCCGCAGCAGCCCGGTCCCGGGTTCCAGCATCGAGCGGTAGACCTCGACCAGGGGGCGGCGGCGCTGCGCGTTGGCGTCCGGGTCCCCCGCGTGGTCGAGCAGCGCGACGTGGTGGACCCCCGCCCCGGGCAGCGGGTGCGGGCCGGCGGGGATCTCCGCGGCCGAGCGCAGGTCGAGCACGGTCGCCGGCGGCCAGGTCGTCACCTCGCGCGGAGGACCGTCCCCCGCCAGGGGCTGCGCGCTGCGCCAGAGCACGTCCGGGCGCAGCCGCGCGTCGGCGTGGGCGACGTCGCGCAGGTTCGCGACCTGGTCGCTCACCGGGCGACCCCGTGCGCCAGCCCGGTGACGAACTCGGCCAGGAAGGCGTCGCGGTCCACGTCGGTGACCGCCGTCGCCGGGGCGAGGGCCACGCCCCGGGGCAGGGCGGGCGGTGTCCCGTCGGGGAGTTCGAGCAGGCGCGCACGGGTCGCGAACCCGTTGCTGGTCACCGCGGCGGGCGCGGTGACCCGGCGCGTGACGAGCTCCGGGTGGACGAGGACGGCGGCGGCCAGCGGGTCGTGGACCGGCGCGACCCGACGGCCCCACTCGTGGACGTAGAAGCGGTAGTAGGCGTCGAGGACGTCGGCCGCGAAGGTGCCCCACGCGGTACCGGCGTGCCGCAACGACGAGGTCATCGCCTCGTCGAGGACGACCGTGCCCGTGACGTCGACGCCGACCATCGTGACGGTGTCGTCGGCCGGACGGGCGGCGCTGAACAGGACGTGCGCGGCGTCGCCGTCGTTCTGGATGTTCGCGTCGATCATCAGCGAGCGGCCGAGCGGCTGGTACGGACCGGAACCGCCCATGATCGTGACGCTGCGGACCTTGAACAACAGGTCGGGGTCCTCGCGCAGGGCGAGGGCGAGGTTGGTCAGCGGCCCGAGGGCGAGGACGTCGTAGCGGCCGGGGGCGTCGTCGGCGAGCGCCACGATCTGCTGCGCCGCAGTGCGTTGCGTGGTCTGCGGGTCGGGACGCTCGAAGCCGAGGTCGCCGAGGCCGTCGTCGCCGTGGACGTAGCCGGCGATGTGCGCCTCGCCCTCCAGCGGCCCCGCGGCACCCTGGGAGAGCGGGATCCCCTCGAGACCCGCCAGTCGCAGGACGTAGGCGGCGTTGCGCAGGGAGTCCTCGACGTGGCAGTTGCCGTAGACGGTCGTGACCGCGGCGATGTCGGCCCGCGGTGACCCCGCGAGGTGCAGCAGGGCCAGGGCGTCGTCGAGGCCGGTGTCGGTGTCGACGATCACCTGGCGACGTTCAGGGGTCTCGGTCACCGGCCGAGTCTCCCAGAAGTCGAGAGGCGGGACTCAGGCGAGGCGGGACGCGAGGTTCTCGTCGAGCGAACCGAGGAACTCCTCGGTCGTCTGCCAGGCCTGCTCGGGGCCGACGAGGGCCGCGAGGTCCTTGGTCATCTTGCCGCTCTCGACGGTCTTGATGACGACGTCCTCGAGGGTCTCGGAGAACCCGATGAGCTCGGGGGTCGAGTCCAGCAGACCGCGGTGCGCGAGGCCCCGGGTCCAGGCGTAGATCGACGCGATCGGGTTCGTCGACGTCGGCTTGCCCTGCTGGTGCTGGCGGTAGTGACGGGTCACGGTGCCGTGCGCCGCCTCGGCCTCGACGACGGAGCCGTCCGGGGTCGAGAGGACCGACGTCATGAGCCCGAGCGAACCGAAACCCTGTGCGACGGTGTCGGACTGGACGTCACCGTCGTAGTTCTTGCAGGCCCAGACGTAGCCGCCCTCCCACTTCAGGGACGCGGCGACCATGTCGTCGATGAGGCGGTGCTCGTAGGTGATGCCCGCCGCGGCGAACTTGTCCTTGAACTCGTTCTCGAAGACCTCTTCGAAGATGTCCTTGAACCGGCCGTCGTAGGCCTTGAGGATCGTGTTCTTCGTCGACAGGTACACCGGGTAGTTGCGCGAGAGCCCGTAGTTCAGCGACGCGCGGGCGAAGTCGACGATCGAGGCATCGAGGTTGTACATCGAGAGCGAGACGCCGGCCCCGGGGGCCTGGAAGACCTCGTGCTCGATGGGCTCCGAGCCGTCCGTGGGCGTGAAGGTCACCGTGAGGGTGCCCGCGCTCGGGAACGTGAAGTCGGTGGCGCGGTACTGGTCGCCGTAGGCGTGACGGCCGATGATGATCGGCTTCGTCCAGCCCGGCACCAGGCGCGGGATGTTGGAGATGATGATCGGCTCGCGGAAGATGACCCCGCCGAGGATGTTGCGGATCGTCCCGTTCGGGGACCGCCACATCTTCTTGAGGCCGAACTCCTCCACGCGCGCCTCGTCCGGCGTGATCGTCGCGCACTTCACGCCGACGCCCGCCTTC
Organism: Kineococcus sp. AC630; assembly: GCF_979255925.1. Taxonomy (NCBI): domain Bacteria; kingdom Bacillati; phylum Actinomycetota; class Actinomycetes; order Kineosporiales; family Kineosporiaceae; genus Kineococcus; species Kineococcus sp. AC630. Next base: position 202,353 of record NZ_CEEDMJ010000002.1, on the reverse strand, counting down.
TGGATGGCGTGGGCCGCGTCGATCGTCACCTGGTCGTCGGTCGCGTCGCGGTGCTCGACCCCGAGGTCGTAGTACTCCAGGTCGACGTCGAGGTACGGGTGGATCAGGCGGTCCTTGATGAACTGCCAGATGATCCGGGTCATCTCGTCGCCGTCGAGCTCGACGACCGGTCCCTGAACCTTGATCTTGGCCACTGTGCTGTCCCCTCCGACTTCACCCGGCTGCATGGAGCTCTTTCTCGACGTCAAGCTACCGGTCCCCGCCCGCGTCCCTGCCACGGCACCCCCGCGGTCCCGTACGCTGCCGCCCCGTGAGCAGTCTCGAGACCCCCCACGACCTGCGGACGACGGCGGGTCAGGTCGCGGCGCTGCACGACCGGACCGACGCGGCCGTGCACGCCGCCGACGAACGCGCCGCCGCGAAGCAGCACCCGCGGGGCAAGAAGACCGCCCGCGAGCGCATCGCGGCGCTGGTGGACGAGGACTCCTTCGTCGAGCGCGGCGGCTTCGTCCGCAGCCGCTCGACGGCCTTCGGGATGGCGGCCAAGCACGTCGACGGCGACGGGGTCGTGACCGGCTACGCGACGGTCGACGGTCGTCCCGTCTGCGTCTACGCCCAGGACTTCACGGCCTTCGGCGGGTCGCTGGGCGAGGAGCACGGCGCCAAGATCGCCGAGCTGCAGGACTTCGCCGCGACGACGGGCTGCCCCGTCATCGGCATCAACGACGGCGGCGGCGCGCGAATCCAGGAGGGGGTCGCCTCCCTCGTGCAGTACGCGCGGATCTTCCGCCGCAACGTGCACGCCTCGGGCGTCGTCCCGCAGATCTCGCTCATCCTCGGCCCCTCGGCCGGCGGCGCCGTCTACTCCCCCGCCCTCACCGACATCACCGTGATGGTCGAGGAGACCTCGCACATGTTCGTGACCGGCCCGGACGTGATCCGCACGGTCACCGGCGAGGACGTCGGCTTCGAGGAGCTCGGCGGCGGGCGCACCCACGCGACCCGTTCCGGCGTCGCGCACCACCTGGCGGAGTCCGAGGACGACGCGATCGCCTACGTCCGCGAGCTCCTGTCCTTCCTGCCCTCGAACAACCTCTCCGAGGCGCCGCTGCTGCCGGCCGAGCACGTCCGCGGCCTGCACGTCGACGAGGAGGACCTGTTCCTGGACGAGATCGTCCCGAACTCCCCCAACCAGCCCTACGACATGACGGCGGTGCTGGCCGCCGTCCTCGACGACGGCGAGTTCCTCCAGGTCCACGAGCTCTTCGCCCCCAACGTCCTCACCGGTTTCGGCCGGGTCGAGGGCCGTCCCGTCGGCATCGTCGCGAACCAGCCCTCCCAGCTCGCGGGGACCCTGGACATCGACGCCTCCGAGAAGGCCGCCCGGTTCGTCCGGTTGTGCGACGCGTTCAACGTCCCCGTCCTCACCTTCGTCGACGTCCCGGGCTTCCTGCCCGGCACCGACCAGGAGTGGAACGGCATCATCCGCCGCGGTGCGAAACTCCTCTACGCCTACGCCGAGGCGACGGTCCCGCTGGTCACGGTCATCACCCGCAAGGCCTACGGCGGCGCGTACATCGTCATGGGCAGCAAGGAGATGGGCGCCGACGTGTGCCTGGCCTGGCCGAGCGCGCAGATCGCCGTCATGGGCGCCCAGGGCGCGGTGAACATCCTGCACCGCAGCACCTTGAAGGAGACCGCGGAGGCCGGTGGGGACGTCGAGGCGAAGCGCCGCGAACTCGTCGACGACTACGAGCTGCAACTGGCCAACCCCTACGTCGCCGCCGAACGCGGCTACGTCGACGGGGTGATCGCACCGAGCGAGACGCGGGTCCAGGTCGTCCGGGCCCTGCGGGCGCTGGCCACGAAGCGGGCGACGCTGCCGGCCAAGAAGCACGGGAACATCCCGCTGTGACCGACAACGACCCGCAGGCCGTCCGGGAACTGCTGACCGCGCTGCGCATCGAACGCGGCCACCCCGAGCCGGAGGAGCTCGCGGCGCTGACCGTCGTCCTGACGTCGCGGTTGTCGCAGCCGTCCGCACCGGAGGGGATCCCCCCGGTCCCGGCCCCGCGCTCGCGCTGGGCCGACCCGCGTCACGTGCTCGGCCTGCCGCCGGTGCCCGGCCGGGGCAGCTGGCGGGCCAGCGCCCTCCCCCGCTGAGGGGTGGCGGCGCGTCTGCGGGGTCGTGTCGGAGCCCTGACCTACCGTCGTGCCCATGGCGTCGAACGGGAACTCCGACAGCGCGGTCAGGGTGGGCGCGGTGCGTGAGGTGCGCTTCGTGCACACCGCGGACTGGCAACTGGGCATGACCCGGCACTTCCTCGACGCCGACGCCCAGCCCCGCTACACCGCCGCCCGCATCGACGCCCTGCACCGCATCGCCGAGGTGGCCCGGGAGCACGGGGCCGAGTTCGTCGTCGTCTGCGGTGACGTCCTGGAGTCCAACGCCGTCGGGCCGCGGGTCCTGTCCCGCACGCTGGAGGCCCTGCGCGCGTTCAGCGACGTCGGGGTCCCCGTCTACCTCCTCCCCGGCAACCACGACCCGCTCGACGCGAGCTCGCTGCTCGCCTCCCCCGCCGTCCGCGACACCCCCGGCGTGCACGTCCTCGACACCGCCGGCCCGCACGAGGTCCGCCCGGGCGTCGAGCTCGTCGCGGCCCCGTGGACCTCCAAGCACCCGACCGGGGACCTGCTCGCGCAGGCCACCGAGGGCCTCGTCGCCGACGGCACCCTGCGCATCGTCGTCGGGCACGGCGCGGTCGACGAGCTCTCCCCCGACCGCGACGACCCGGCGCGCATCGCGCTGGCCCCCCTCGAGGAGGCGATCGCCGACGGGCGCATCCACTACGTCGCCCTCGGCGACCGGCACTCCACGACGCAGGTCGGACGGTCCGGGGCGGTCTGGTACGCGGGCACCCAGGAGGTCACCGACCGGCTGGAGACCGACCCGGGCAACGTCCTCGTCGTCGAGGTCGGCGACGCCTCCCCACCCAAGGTCGAACCCGTCCCGGTGGGGCGCTGGGCGTTCCCCCACGTCCGCGCCGAACTGGACTCCGCGAGCGACGTCGAGGCCCTGCGCCGCCAGCTGGAGGCGTTGCCCGCCAAGGACCGCACCGTCGTCACCCTCAGCCTCACGGGCACGCTCACCGTGGGGGCGAAGGCGACGCTGGACGACCTGCTGGCCGTGCAGGGTGACCTGCTGGCCGGGGTGCAGCACTGGGAGCGCCACAGCGACCTCGTCGTGCGGGCCGACGCCGACGAACTCGCCGACCTCGGCATCGGCGGGTTCGCCGACGCGGCGGTCGCGGAGCTCTCCTCGCTCGCCCAGGGCGACGGCCCGGACGCCGAGGCCGCGCGCGACGCGTTGTCGCTGGTGTTCCGCCTGGCCGGCGGAGGGACCCGCGCGTGAGGCTCCACCGCCTGGTGCTCGACGACTTCCGCGGTGTCGGGCACCGCGAACTGACCCTGCCCGACACCGGGATCGTCGTCCTCGAGGGCGCGAACGAGGTCGGGAAGTCCTCGATGCTCGAGGCGCTCGACATGCTGCTCACCGAGAAGCACTCCTCGAAGAAGGCGTCCGTCCTCGCGGTGAAACCCGTGCACCGCGACGCCCCGAGCGCCGTCGAGGCCGAGATCAGCACCGGCCCCTACCGGTTCACGCTGCGCAAGCAGTGGCACAGCCGCCCCGCGACCACGCTCACCGTCCACCGCCCGCGGCTGGAACAGCTGACGGGGGACGACGCGCACCGCCGCGTCCGCGACATCCTCACCGAGACCCTGGACACGCGGCTCTGGGACGCGCTGCGGATGCTGCAGGGCGCCTCCCTCGACGCGAGCCTCAGCGGCAGTTCCGCGCTCGCCGCCGCCCTCGACGCGGCCGCCGGTTCCGGCGAGGACCACGACGGGGACGGTGCGCAGACCCTGCTCGACGCCGTCGGCGAGCGCTACGCGGAGTTCTGGACGAGCACGGGGCGTCCGACCTCCCGGCACCGCACGTGCGCGGAGGAGCTCGCCGAGGCGCGCGTCGCGGCCACGCACGCCCGGGAGGCCCTCGACCTCCTCGCCGAGGACTCGCGCGAGCACGCCGAACTCAGCGCCGCCCGCCGGACGCTCCAGACCGAGGTGGAGGCCACGACCGCGGAGGCGCAGTCGCTGGTGCAGCTCGTCGCCGACCTCGGCGACCGGCGCTCGAAGCTCCTCGAGGCCCGCACCCGCGCCGAGCACACCCGACGCGCCCGGGCCGAGGCCGCCGGCGCGCAGGAGCGTCGCTCGCGTGCGGTCGCGGACGTGCACGACCGGGCGCTCGCGGTCGAGCAGGAGACCACCCGCCTCGCCACCCTGAGCCAGGAGGCCGAGCGCGCCCGGGCGGTCGCGACCACCGCCGCGCGCACCGCCACCGAGGCCGCGCAGGCCGCCGACGACGCCCAGGACGCCGCCGACACGGCCCAGGACACGCTGCGTCGCAGTCAGGACGGCGCGACGCTGCGGCAGGCGCGCCGGCGTCTCGCCGCCGTCACCACCGCCGCGGAGGAGGTCCGGGCGGCCACCGAGGCGCTCGCCCGGCACCGGGTCGACGCCACCGCGGTGCGCGCCCTCGAGGTCGCCGCCGACACGGCCGGCGGGTTGCGCGCCCGCGCCGAGGCCGTCGCCGCCCGGGTCGTCGTCGAGGCCACCGCCGTCGAGGTCCTCGTGGACGGCGTCCCCGTCCCGGCCGGCACCGTGGCCGAGCTCTCCGCGACGCGGCCGCTGGAGATCGACGTCGCGGGTTTCGCCGCCGTCCGGGTGCTGCCCGGTGCGGACACCGGTCCCCTGGCCGACGACCTGGAACGCGCCGAGCGGGACCTCGCGGCGCGGCTGGACGACGCCGGCGTCGAGGACGTCGCCGCCGCCCGGGCCGCCCACGAGGAGCGCCGCAGCGCGCAGAGCGCCCTCGACCTGGCCCGCGCGCACCTGACCCAGCTGAGCGCGGAGGCCGGTGCGGACGAGCTGCGCGCCGAGGTCGACCGGCTCGCGGCCGACCTGGTGACCGGTGACGGTGAGGTCCCCGACCTGGCTGCGGCCCGGACGCTGGAGGCCGAGACCCGGGAGACGTCGCTGCGCCGCCGTCGCGCGGCCCGTGAGGCCGCCACGACGGCGGCCGCGGCCGCCCGGCACGCCGACGCCCTGGCCGGCGAGCTCGCCACCCGCACGGCCGCTCTCGAGGTCGCCCGCACCGAGGTCGAGGGGGCCGCGCTCCGGCTCGAGCAGTCCCGCGCCGAGCAGGACGACGACGCGCTGGCCCAGGCCCTGGCCGCCGCGGACACCGCGGCGGACGCCGCGGCGGCGGAGGTCGCGGACCTCGAGGCCGACCTCGCGGCCCGCGACGCCGACGCGACCCTGCGGCGGGCGCAGCAGGTCCAGTCCAGGCTCACCGACCTGGTGGAACGGCGCGACGGGCTCACCAGCGACCTGCTGCGGCTGGAGGCCCGGCTCTCCGTCATGGGCGGTGAGGCCCGCCAGGAGGTCTGGGACGAGGCGGAGTCCCGCGTCGCCCGCCTCGAGGGGGAACTCGAGAGCCTCACCCGGCGGGCGGCCGCGGCCCGGTTGCTGCGCGACACCCTGGAACGTCACCGCGGGGTGTTGCGACGCCGCTACGTGTCACCGTTCGCCGACCGGCTCGAGGACCTCGGCCGCACCGTCTACGGCGAGAGCTTCCGCATCGGCCTGGACGACGAACTGCGCATCCTCGACCGCACGCTGGAGGGTCGCACCGTCCCCTACGAGCAGTTGTCGACGGGTGCGCGCGAACAGCTCGCCGTGCTGACCCGGTTGGCGTGCGCGACGCTCGTCGACCCCGCCGACGGGGTTCCCGTCGTCCTCGACGACGCCCTCGGCCACTCCGATCCGCTGCGGCTGCAACGACTCGGGGTGGTCTTCGAACGGGTCGCACCCTCGACCCAGGTCCTGCTGCTCACCCCCGGCCCGGGGGTGCACACCTCCATCGCGGGGGCGACCGTCATCCGCCTGGACCCGGAGGTCAGCGGGGGAACTGCTCCCACTGCCACAGCATCCACGGGCTGAACGGCGAGGGGTCCGCGGCGATCTGCTCGCGGAGCTCGTCGAGGTGGACCCAGCGGAACTCGTCGACCTCGCCCGGGTCGGGGGCCAGTTCCCCCGATCCGGTGGCGATGCGCGCGGTGAAGACGGGGCAGACCTCGTTCTCGACGGTGCCGTCCGCCATGACCGCGCGGTAGCGGAAGCTCGGCAGCAGCGACGTCACGCCCTCCACCTCGATCCCGAGCTCCTGGACGGAGCGGCGGACCACGGCGTCCGCGGGCTCCTCCCCCGGACCGGGGTGGCCGCAGAAGGAATTGGTCCAGACCCCCGGCCAGGTGCGCTTCGTCGCCGCCCGCCGGGTCAGCAGGGTGCGGCCGGCGTCGTCGAGCAGCCAGCACGAGAAGGCCAGGTGCAACGGCGTCGAGGTGTGGTGGACCTGGGACTTCAGCGCGGTCCCGCACGGTGTGCCGTCCTCGGTCAGCAGGACCACGAGTTCGGTCAGATCGGCGGTCGGTGCGAGGGTCACCCCCGAACGGTAAACGGTCTCAGGACCCGTCGCGCGCGAGGAAGGCCGTGACACCGTCGGCGATTCCCCGGGCGGCGGTGGCCCGGAAGTCCGGGTCCGAGACGAGGGCGGCCTCCTCGGCGTTGCGCATGTTGGCCGACTCCAGCAGCACCGACGGCGTCCGCGCGAGGTTGAGCCCGGCGAGGTCGGGACGCCGGGTCAGCCCCGGTTCGACGAGGTCGCCGAGGTAGTCGGCCCGGGGCAGGCCGGTGGCCGTCCCGAAGGACGCGAGCAGGTCCCGCGCGGCGACGTCGGAGGCGGCCAGCACGGCCGCGTTGCCGCCGTCGGGGGCGAGCGCGGGTTCGACGACGTGGAACCCGCGGGCGCTCGCCGCGGCCCCGTCGGCGTGGATCGAGACCGTGAGCGCCGCACCGGCAGCGGTGGCGATGGCGGCACGGGCGTCGACGCAGGGCCCGACCCCGGTGTCGTCGTGGCGGGTCAGCACGACGGTGACGCCCCGGGCCCGCAGCAGGTCAGCGGTGCGCAGGGCGACGTCGAAGGCGTAGGCGTGCTCGGGGTAGCCGGCGTCGGTGCTGGTCCCGGTCGTGTTGCAGGGCTTCTCGAAGCCGCCCGCGGGCACCAGTGCGTCGATCGCTGCGGGGTTCGCGGCGTTCCCGCCGTTGTGGCCGGGGTCGAGCACGACGACGGGTGCAGGGGTGGTCGGCGAGGGGGCCGCCACTCGGACCTCGGCGCTCGCGGTGGGCGCGGGTGCGGGCGCGGATGGCGCGGATGGCGCGGAACACGCACTCACCAGCACCGCGACGGTGGTCGCGAGGAGTCCCGGTCGACACCGCACGGCCCCAGGGTGCCACGGACGGCCTGGGTAGCCTCCCGCCATGGCGATGCACGAGGTGAGCTTCGAGTCCCGCAACGGACGCGACACGGTCCACGGCTGGATCTGGACGCCGGTCCGGTCCCCGCGGGGGATCGTCCAGATCGTCCACGGCTTCGGGGAGCACTCACGCCGCTACCTGCACCTGGTGCTGAGGCTGCTCGACGACGGGTTCGTCGTGGCCGCCGACGACCACGTCGGCCACGGACTCACCGCGCGACTCAGCGACACCTGGGGCGACTACGGCCCCGGGGGCTACGCCACGACGACGGAGGACGAGAAGTCGTTGCACGACATCGTCGTCGAGCGGTTCCCCGGACTGCCGTTCTTCATGTTCGGGCACAGCTGGGGCTCGATGATCGCCCGCGACTTCTCCGCGGAGCACGGCCACCTGCTGAGCGGCGTCGTGTACTGCGGCACCTCGGGGTTGCGCGAGAACACGGTCGAGCTGCACCGCCGACTGGGCGGGCTCGTCGCGGACGGGCGCGCCGCGGAGGTGCGGCCCGAACTGGTGGGCGAACTGCTCGAGGGCTTCACGGCGCGCTACCCGACGGTCCGCTCGGCGAACGACTGGATCGCGCTGGACCCCGACGTCGTCCGTGACCACGGGGCGGACCCGTTCAACAACTTCACGAGGCCGCCGACCGTCCAGGCCCTGCACGACTTCACGTCGCTGTGGATCGACGTCCACTCCCGCGAGTGGGCGCAGCGGGTGCCGACCGGCGTGCCGGTGTACGTCATCGCCGGCGACCAGGATCCCGTCGGCAACTACGGCGAGGGGCCGTACCAGGCCGCGAACTGGCTGGCCGAGACCGGTCACACGGTCACGACCCGGCTCTACACCGGCTACCGCCACGAGATCCACAACGAGCCCGACCTGCGCGCAGAGGTCGAGGACGGCGTCGCGGCCTTCCTGGTGGCGCAGCTCTGAGGCGCCCGGTTCCGGGGCGCAGCGTCAGGCGGGGACCGGGGTGGTCGCCGCGACGACGGCCTCGTCGAGTTCCGCGCCGAGGTCCAGGTCCTCGCCCGCGACGAGGCGGGCCTCGAGTTCGCGCACCTTCGGGATGACGAGCTCACCGAACGCCTCGACCTCCTCCTTGACGTGCAGGAAGCCGAGCAGCAGCAGGTCCACCCCGACGAGGCGGTAGGCCAGGATGCGGCGGGCGACCTCGTCGGGCGTCCCGACGAGGCCGGTGCGGAAACCGTCGTTGTACTGGACGAGGTCGCGGAACTCGCTGTCGGCCCACATGCCCTTGCCGTCCCTGGTGGAGTTCCCGGCCTCCTGGACGGCGGCGCCGAAACCTTCGACCTTGGTGCGGTCGGCCTTGGCGATGATCTCCTCGAGGACGGCCTCGGCCTCGTCGCGGGTGTCGCGGACGACGGCGAAACCGTTGAGGCCGAACCGCACCAAGCGGCCGTTGCCGGCGGCGAGGGCGCTGACCTCGCGCACCCCGGCGGCGGCGGCGGCGATCGACTTGCCGTTCATGAAGTACCAGTCGCTGACCCGGCCGGCCATCGCCTGCGCGGCCGTCGAGTTGCCGCCCTGGAACAGTTCCGGCTGCACCTTGGGCTGCGGGCGGAAGGTGATGTCCTCGGCGTTGAAGAACTCACCCTGCTGGCTGTAACCGTCCTCGGTCCACACCCCGCGCAGCAGGGCGATGAACTCCTCCGACTGGCGGTAGCGGTCGTCGTGCTCGTGCCAGGTGACCCCGAGCTGGGTCGCCTCGTTCTTGAACCAGCCGGAGACGACGTTCAGCGCGAGGCGGTTGTCGGTGAGTTCCTGGGTGGTCGCGGCGAACTTCGCGAGGACCCCGGGGTGCCAGAAGAAGGGGTGCACCGCGGCGATGACCTTGAGCTTCTGCGTCGCCAGCAGCAGGGCGAGGGAGAACGACGTCGACTCGTGCTGCGCGTCCGCCCCGTAGGAGGCGAGGTAGCGGACCTGGGTCAGGGCGTACTCGAAACCGACGCGTTCGGCGGCCTGGGCGACGGCGACGTTGTAGGCCGGGTCGTGGCTGGTGCGCTGCTCGATCGTGGAGACGACCAGGCCGCCCGACACGTTCGGGACCCAGTAGGCGAACTTCAGGGGCTCGTTCACGGACATGGTGGTGCTCCTCCATCGGTCCTGGCGGTAGCACCCGGGCTCGGGTTGCTGCGGCGTCGTCGAGCCAGATCTCTCGGCCGCTCTGGATGGTCCTGCGAACTGTAACGCCTCGTCGGCGGCCCCGCAGCGACTCGGGTCGGCCCGGCACCGGAGGGGTCCGGCGCAAGCCGTTGCGCACGAACGATTTCGAAGCCGGGTGCGGATATCCGGTACCTTCCCGAACCGCTTGACGGACCCCGGTTCGGCTGTCACTGTCGAATCAGGTCATGAGTGCCAGCGCGAAGCCCCGGCTCGCTGGTCGGCAACCCTCCTTCCGTCGTGGGGTGCTCCGGGTGATGACCCGACCCGCGGGTGTCGCGGGTAAGGACGTTGAAGGAGACGCACGTGTCCCACCAGACCTGTCGACGCTGAGCGTCCGCACTCCCTGCTGAACACCCCGGGCCACCCCGTCCGGCGGTCCCCCCTGCGCCGGTCCGCCCGACGCTCCCCCGCCGCGCCCTCGCGCGCCCCACGCCGCCCTGGAGACGACGTGATCGAGCCATGATCGAGCTGAGACAGCTCACCAAGACCTACGGGAGCACCACCGTCCTGGACCGCCTCGACCTGCTCGTCCCCGCCGGCAGCATCACCGCCGTCGTCGGGCCGAGCGGGGCCGGCAAGAGCACCCTCGCCCAGTGCGTGACCCTGCTGACCCGGCCCACGTCGGGTTCCGTGCTCGTCGGCGGCCAGGACCTCACCCACCTCGGGGAGGGACGGCTGCGCGAAGCCCGTCGCCGCATCGGCACGATCTTCCAGTCCGACGGGCTGCAGACCCGGCGCACCGCCGCCCAGAACGTCGAACTCCCGTTGCGCTACCTCGGGGTCGTCCCCCGCGAGCGGCGCGCCCGGGTCGCCGAGCTGCTGGAACGGGTGGGTCTGGCCGACCTGGCCGGGCGCTACCCGCACGAGCTCTCCGGCGGGCAGCGCCAGCGCGTCGGGATCGCCCGCGCCCTGGCTCTGCGTCCGAGCGTGCTGCTCTCCGACGAGGCGACCTCCGGGCTGGACCCGCGCTCGACGGCCTCGATCGTGGCGCTGCTGCGCGAACTGCGCGACGACCTCGGGCTGTCCATCCTGTTCATCACCCACGAGATGGACACGGTCGTCGAGGTCGCGGACTCCGTGGCCCGACTCGAGCACGGCCGCATCGTCGAGTCGGCGCTCCTGCTGGACGTCCTGCGCGACCCGGGGTCGCCGGTCGGGGCCGCGCTGCTGCCCCGACGGGCGGTCGCCACCGATCCCCGGCTCGTCACCTGGACGGTGCACTACCGCGGCGACGACGTGCCGGCGGACTGGCTGACCAGCACGGCCCGCGAACTCGGCCACGACCTCGCCCTGCTCGGCGCCTCCGTGAGTGCCGTCACGGGGCGGACCGTCGGGCACGCCACCCTCGGCGTCCCGGACTCGGTGGACCCCGCGCTGCTGATCGCCGCCCTCGAGCGACGGGGGCTGCACGCCCGCGCCGCCGAGGTGCCCTCGACCCTGGAGCTGGTCCCGTGAGCCCCGCCGCCCTCCCGCTGGCCTCGAACCTGGACACGCCCCTGCCAGAGATCCCGGCGCTCGTCCTGCCCGCCCTCGGCGACACGCTGCTGATGGTCGGCATCGTCATGGCCCTGGTCGTGCTGCTCGGGGTCCCGCTGGGGGTCCTGCTGCACAACCTCGCCCCGGACGGGTTGCTGGAGAACCGCCCGGCCCACCGCGTCCTCGGCTGGGTGGTCAGCACCGGGCGGTCCCTGCCGTTCCTCGTGCTGATGGCGGCGCTCGTGCCGTTCACCCGGTTCGTCACGGGTACGAACATCGGCATCCGGGCGGCCGTCGTGCCCATGGTCCTGGCCGGCACCGCGTTCTTCGCCCGCATCGTGGAGAACTCGCTGCGCTCGGTACCCCCGTCGGTGGTCGCCGTCGCGAAGGCCTCGGGAGCCTCTCCGCTGCAGGTCATCACGAGCGTGCAACTCTCCGAGGCGCTGCCCTCGATCATCGGCGGCCTCACCATCAACACCATCGCGATGATCGAGTACTCGGCCATCGCCGGGACGATCGGCGCCCCCGGGGTCGGCTACCTCGCCATCACCTACGGGTACCAGCGCTTCGACCACGCCGTGATGATCGCGACCATCGTCGTCCTCGTCGCCCTGGTCGCCTCCGTGCAACTCCTCGGTGACGCCCTGGCCCGCCTCGCGGACCCGCGGACCCGTCGCCGCAGCGCCACCCCCACGAACTCCCCCACCGCAGACCTGGAGAACTCCCTTGTCCACTGAGACCCGCCCCGACGCCAAACCCGCCGACGACCACGGTTTCGAGGTCCGCCGCCGACGCCTGTGGCCGTTCGTGGCCGGCGGTGCCGTCGTCCTGCTCGGGATCGCCGCCGCGGTCGTCGTGCCCCGTCTCGGCGGTGAGGACACCGCCAACACCCAGGCCGGCGCCACCCTCTACGTCGCGACCGCCGAGGGCAACGCCCGCGAGGAGGCCCTCATCGACTACATCGCGAAGGACGTCGCTCCCGCGCACGGCATCCACGTCGAGTTCAAGGCGCTGGCCGACAGCAACACCATCAACCGCGCGGTGAACGACGGCGAGGTCGCGGGCACGATCTACCAGCACAAGCTGTGGCTGGGTCAGGTCCTGCAGGCCAACCCGGGGTTCCAGGAGACCGCGGCGACGCCGGTCTTCCGGTGGGGTTTCGGCCTGTGGTCCTCGAAGTGGAAGACGCCGGCGGAGATCCCGCAGGGCGGCACGATCTCGTTGTACTCCGACCCGGCGAACGAGTCGCAGGGGTTGTTCGTCCTGGAGAAGGCGGGGCTCATCACCCTCAAGCCCGGGACGGACATCGGGACGGCGACCGTCGACGACATCGCCGAGAACCCCAAGGGCCTGCAGTTCACGCTGCTGGACTTCGGCGCGCAGTCCCGTGCGCTGCCCGACCTCGACGCCGCCGTCGGCTACACCGAGTACTACCTCGCGGCCAAGATCCCGATCGAGCAGCAGATCTTCGCCCCCGCCGCCCCGGACGAGTTCGCGGGTCAGCTCACGGTGGGCACGAAGTGGATCGACACCGACAACGTCAAGGCGCTCATCGCGACGTTCCAGGACCCGAAGGTCCAGGAGTACCTCTCGAACGACGCCGACGTGAAGGGTGTCCTGCTGCCCCTCGACGCCAGCTGAGGCAGACCCACAGCGGTGATGCACCCTTGCGGCGACACGCCGACGGCCACCGCCTGGACGTGGGCGTGTCGACGCGAGGCTGCAGAACTACTGCGGGGTCGGCACCAGTCCGGCCAGCACGAGGCAGGCCACCGCCAGCACCAGCAGGATGGCGACGTCCACCGGGCGGGAGCGGACCGCGAGCGATCCGGCCACCCGCACCGGTAGGACGAGGCGCAGCACGGCGGCGACCGCGAGGTCGGCGCCGAGCAGCATCCCGCCCGACGTCGGCCCCGCGAGCAGGGTCAGCCCCAGGGCCAGCACGACCCCGCCGACGAGGGTCAGCAGGACCGCGTTGCCCGGGGTGGGAACCCGCTCGGGGGCCTGGGTCATGGATCGACGCTACCGGGGTCGCTCAGTGGGCGAAGTGGCGCGCGCCGGTGAAGTACATGGTGATCCCGGCCTTCGTGGCGGCCTCGACGACCTCGGCGTCCCGGATCGACCCGCCGGGCTGCACGATGGCGCGCACCCCGGCGTCGATGAGGATCTGCGCCCCGTCGGCGAAGGGGAAGAACGCGTCGGACGCGGCGACGGAACCGGTGGCCCGCTCCACGCCGGCGCGCTCCACGGCCAGCTTGCAGGAGTCGACGCGGTTGACCTGACCCATGCCGACGCCGACGGAGGCGCCGTCCTTGGCCAGCAGGATCGCGTTGGAGCGCACCGAACGCACTGCGCGCCAGGCGAACTCGAGGTCGGCCAGGACCTCGGGCGAGGCGGCCTCACCGGCGGCGAGGGTCCAGTTCGCGGGGGCGTCGCCCTCGGCGTCGACGAGGTCGAGGCTCTGCACGAGCACCCCGCCGGACACCATGCGCCACTCCTGCGGGCGGCGGCCGTAGCCCTCCGGCAGCTGCAGCAGCCGGACGTTCTTCTTGGCCTGCAGCACCTCCAGCGCCTCGGGTTCGAAGCCCGGGGCGATGACGACCTCGGTGAACACCGGCGCGACCTGGGCGGCCATGGCCGCGGTCACGACGCGGTTGGCGGCGATCACCCCACCGTAGGCGGAGACCGGGTCGCAGGCGTGCGCCTTGGCGTGGGCGTCGGCGACGTCGGAACCGGTCGCGATGCCGCACGGGTTGGCGTGCTTGATCACGGCGACGGCGGGACCGGCGAAGTCGAACGCGGCGCGCAGGGCGGCGTCGGCGTCGACGTAGTTGTTGTAGGACATGGCCTTGCCGTGCAACTGGACGGCCTGCGCGATGCCCGGTTCGGCGGTCGGGTCGGCGTAGACGGCGGCCTGCTGGTGCGGGTTCTCGCCGTAGCGCAGGACGGCGCTGCGTTCCAGCGCCATCCCCGTCACCGCGGGCCAGCCCTCGTCGTCGGCGGCCAGCGTCTGCTGCGCGAACCAGCCGGCCACGGCCGTGTCGTAGGCGGCGGTGTGCGCGAACGCGGCCGCGGCCAGGCGCTTGCGGTCGCTCAGGTCGAAGCCCCCGTCGCCGACGGCCTTCAGCACGTCGGCGTAGCGGGCGGGGTCGACGACGACGGCGACGCTGGGGTGGTTCTTCGCGGCCGCGCGGACCATCGACGGACCGCCGATGTCGATCTGCTCGACGACCTCGTCGTAGCCGGCGCCCGAGGCGACGGTCGCGGCGAAGGGGTAGAGGTTCACGACGACGAGGTCGAAGGGTTCGACGTCGAGCTCGGCCAGCTGGCGCACGTGGTCGGGCAGCCGGCGGTCGGCGAGGATCCCCGCGTGCACCCGCGGGTGCAGGGTCTTGACCCGGCCGTCGAGGCACTCGGGGAACCCGGTGAGCTCCTCGACGGGGGTGACGGGCACGCCGGCGGCGGCGATGCGCGAGGCCGTCGAACCGGTGGAGACGATCGCGACACCCGCGGCGTGCAGCCCCTGGGCGAGTTCCTCCAGACCCGTCTTGTCGTAGACGCTGACCAGCGCGCGCTTGACGGGGACCTGGCGTGCCTCGCGGGTTTCCGGTGCCATCGGCGGGATGCCGTCCTCTCAGGGGTGGGTGGTGAGCGTGCGGGCCAGTCGGCCCACGACGTCGACGAGCAGCTCGCGCTCGTGGCTCTTGATGCGTTCGTGCAGGGAGTGCTCGTCGTCGCCGTCCAGGACGCGGACCGCGACCTGGTCGAGGATGGGGCCGGTGTCCACGCCGGAGTCGACGAGGTGCACGGTGCACCCGGTGACCTTCACCCCGTGCGCGAGGGCGTCGCGGACGCCGTGGGCGCCGGGGAAGGACGGCAGCAGCGCGGGGTGGGTGTTGACCATGCGCCCGCCGAACGCCTCGACCATGGGCGCTCCGAGGATGCGCATGAACCCGGCGAGCACGACGAGGTCGGGGGCGCGACGGGCGACCTCGGCGGTCAGCGCCGCGTCCCAGGCCGGGCGGTCGGCGAAGTCGGCGGGGGCGACGGTGAACGTCTCGGCCCCGGCGGCGGCGGCCCGCTCCAGCGCGGGCACCCCGGGCTTGTCGGAGCCCACCGCGACGATCTCGTAGGAGGGGTCGCCGGCGTCGAGGAGCGCCTGCAGGGTCGAGCCCGATCCGGAGGCGAGGACGACCACTCGTACGGGCACGTGGCGAGACTCTAGCCGTCGCGGTCGCCGGGGAAGAAACTCGTGGCATGACCCTGCGCACGCACCCCTGGCCCACCGGCGTCCCGGCCCGGGCGGACCTCGCGACCGACGACCCCGGGGCGGCGGCGACGTTCTACGGGGCGGTCCTCGGGTGGACCGTCGTCGGGCGCCGTCCCGACGGCTCCCTGCTGCTCGGGGTGGACGGCGCCGTCGCCGCGGAAGCCGGCCCGGCCACCACCTCCGGCTGGACGCTGTCGATCGCGACCACGGACCTCGACGCGACCCTGGCCGCCGTCACGGCCGCGGGCGGATCGGTCTTGAGCGGGCCGGGCGACGTCGACGACGCGGGGCGCTCGGCGGTGGTCGCCGACCCCACCGGGGCCGTCGTCGGGCTGTGGGAGGCCGGGACCCGCGTCGGCGCGAGCTGGGTGAACGCCCCGGGCGGCCTGAACTGGGAGGACCTGCGCTCGTCCGACCCGGCTCTCTCCCGGGAGTTCTACGCCGCCGTGTTCGGCTGGACCTTCCGGGAGCTCTTCGACGGCTACGCCGTCGCGGCCAACGTCGACGCGCCGCACCCCATCGGCGGCATCGGCCCGCTCTGGGGCTCGGTGCCCGGGTGGCTGGTGTACTTCGGCGTCCCCGACGTCGACGCCACCGTGCGGGCCGCGCTCGAGCGGGGTGGTGAGGTCGTGCACGAGGCCCACGACAGCGACTTCGGCCGGATGGCGCAGGTGCGCGACCCGTGGGGTGCGGGGTTCGCCGTCTTCACCCCGCTCCCCGGCGCGCCGCAGCCGAACCGCTGATCAGAGCAGCTTGCGGGGTGCCCCACCGCCGGCGTCGGGCATCGTCACGACGACCCTCGTCCCGCGCCAGGCCGTCCAGGCGCGGGACAGCAGGACGGCGATCAGGGCTCCGGCGGCGACCTCACCGCCGGCCGCGGCCCCGGTGAGCAGGGCGTCGGGTCCGAGGTCGGCCATGCGGCCGTGACCGAGCGCTCCCCCGGCGAAGAACCCCAGGCCGGCGACCAGGACCCCCGTCCCCGCACCGGTCAGCAGCGCGGCGCCGCAGCGCGTCAGGAGCCCGTGGACGGGACGCCCGCGACGGCTCTGCAGCACCCAGGCGACGGCACCGACGAGGACCGGCACCGCGACGACGGCCCACGCCCACGCCGGGGTGACGCCGGGGGTCGGCAGGGCGCCGAGGAGGGGCACGGTCGGCAGGGTGTCGAGCGTCGTCCCCCCGGGCGCGACCGACGTCCCGGTCCCGACGGCGAAGCCGACGCCGGTGGCCCAGGACAGGCCCCAGACCGCGAACGTGGGCAGCAGCAGGGCCTGCGCGAGGGTCAGGAGCAACCCGCCGAACACCCCCGGGTCCAGCGCCGCGTGCAGGGCGAGGACCTCGCTGCGACCGTGCACGAGAGCCACGGCGACGAGCAGCGCACCGGTCCCGACGAGCCCCGCGCACGCGGCCACGGCCGGACGCAGGGCAGCCACCACGACGGCGGGGACGGCCGCGGGCAGGGCGGGTCGGTGCGCCCACAGGGCGACGAGCGCGCCGAGCGCGGCGACGAGGAACCCACCGAGCAGCGACATCGACAGCGACGCCGCCCCGACCCCGCTGCGCGAGACCAGGGCCAGCAGGACGGCGAACACGGCGTAGCCGCCCGCGAAGACCCCCAGACCCCGCCAGAACGGGACGTCACGTTCGGCCTCGAGCTGGTCACGCAGCCACATCCGGACCGCACGCCGGGAGGAGAGGACCGCGAGCACGGTGAGCCCCAGCGGGGCGACCCCGACGCTGCCCCCGACGATCGCGACGGAACTGCCGTGCGCGAGCAGCCAGAGGTCGACCCCGACCCGGGCCACGGCGGCCAGGGAGGAGGTGGAGCGCACCGAGGCGATCCACCCCAGGACGCACAGCACCACCATCGGCACGAGCAGGGTCAGCACCGCGCGCACGGACGCGGTGAGCAGGGGCAGCAGGTCCGCCGGGGTGGTCCGGGGGACCTTGACGGAGCGGCGAGCGGCGGAGGTGTCGGTGGGCGTGGACATCACCACCGATGCTCCCCCGGCGGGGGGTCGAACCGCGGGACCGACACCCGCGGGGTCCGGATCGTCGGCTCCCCGCCCCCGGTCGGGCGGAGCGTGGAGCCGACGGTCCGTGCGGGAGGCCTCAGAGGGCCTTGAAGATCTCCCGGGCCAGGTTGGCGGTCTCGGACGGGGTCTTCCCGACCTTCACCCCGGCCGCCTCGAGGGCGTCCTGCTTGGCCTGGGCGGTACCCGCGGAGCCGGAGACGATGGCGCCGGCGTGGCCCATCGTCTTGCCCTCGGGCGCGGTGAAACCGGCGACGTAGCCGACGACCGGCTTCGTCACGTTGGCCTCGATGAACTTCGCGGCGCGTTCCTCGGCGTCGCCACCGATCTCACCGATCATCACGATGACGTCGGTGTCCGGGTCGTCCTGGAACGCCTGGAGGGCGTCGATGTGCGTCGTCCCGATGACCGGGTCGCCCCCGATGCCGACGGCGGAGGAGAAGCCGATGTCGCGCAGCTCGTACATCATCTGGTAGGTCAGCGTCCCCGACTTCGAGACCAGCCCGATGCGCCCGGGCGGGGTGATGTCGGCCGGGATGATGCCGACGTTCGACTTGCCGGGGCTGATGAGGCCGGGGCAGTTCGGCCCGATCAGCCGCGTCGTGCCCGAGGCGGCCGCGAGCGCGTAGAACTCGGCCGAGTCGTGCACCGGGACACCCTCGGTGATGACGACGACGAGCGGGGTCTCGGCCTCGATGGCCTCGACCACGGCGCCCTTGGTGAACTTCGCCGGGACGAAGATGACCGTGACGTCGGCGCCGGTGGCCTCGCGGGCCTCACCGACGGAGGAGAACACCGGGACCTGGACGGGCGAGCCGTCCGCCCCGGTGAACTCGACGGACTGACCGCCCTTGCCGGGGGTCACCCCGCCGACGATCTGCGTACCGGAGGTCAGCATCCGCTGGGTGTGCTTGCGTCCCTCGGACCCGGTCATCCCCTGCACGAGGACCTTGGAGTCGGAGTTGATGAAGATCGACATCGTTCAGGCCCCCGCGTTCGCCAGCTCGGCGGCCTTGTCGGCCGCACCGTCCATCGTGTCCACGACCGTCACGAGGGGGTGGGCCGCCTCCGCGAGGATGCGGCGCCCCTCCTCGACGTTGTTGCCGTCGAGGCGGACGACGAGGGGCTTGGTGGCCTCGTCGCCGAGGATCCCCAGCGCCGAGACGATGCCCTTGGCGACCTCGTCGCAGGCGGTGATGCCGCCGAAGACGTTGACGAACACGCTCTTGACCTGCGCGTCGTTGAGGATGACGTCGAGGCCGTTGGCCATGACCTGCGCGGAGGCGCCGCCGCCGATGTCGAGGAAGTTCGCCGGCTTCACCCCGCCGTGCTCCTCGCCCGCGTAGGCGACGACGTCGAGGGTCGACATGACCAGCCCGGCGCCGTTGCCGATGATGCCGACCTCACCGTCGAGCTTGACGTAGTTGAGGTTGAGCGCCTTCGCCTTGGCCTCCAACGGGTCCGCCGCGGCGGCGTCGACCAGTTCGAGGTGGCCGGGGTGGCGGAAGTCGGCGTTCTCGTCCAGCGTCACCTTGCCGTCGAGGGCGACGATGTCGCCGGACTCGGTGCGCACCAGCGGGTTCACCTCGACGAGCGTGGCGTCCTCGGCGGTGAAGACCGCCCAGAGCTTCACGAACACGTCGGCGACCTTCTCCCGCAGCTCCTCCGGGAACCCGGCGGCCTCCGCGATCTCGGCGGCCTTCGCGGCGTCGATGCCCGTCAGCGCGTCGACGGCGACCCGGGCCAGCGCCTCGGGGCGCTCCACCGCGAGCTGCTCGATCTCCATGCCGCCCTCGACGCTGGCCATCGCCAGGTACGTGCGGTTGGACCGGTCGAGCAGCACCGAGAAGTAGAACTCCTCGGCGATCTTCGCGCCCTCGGCGATCATCACCTGGTGGACGGTGTGTCCCTTGATGTCCATCCCGAGGATCTCGCCGGCCTTCTCGGCCGTCTCCTCGGGGCTGTGGGCGAGCTTGACGCCGCCGGCCTTGCCGCGGCCGCCGACCTTCACCTGCGCCTTCACCACGACCGTGCCGCCACCCATCGCCTCGGCGGCCGCCCGGGCCTCCTCGGGGGTGGTGGCGACCTTGCCGTCCAGCACGGGTACGCCGTGCGCCGCGAAGAGGTCGCGCGCCTGGTACTCGAAGAGGTCCACCAGTGTTCTCCGTCTTCCTCGTCTTCGGTCGGAAGTTGAACTGACGTGCCGGACGGGCACCTCTCCAGGGTCACTGGTCGGGCGTCCTTCGTCGGCCGGCACCGGGCGCTCAGCACCCTAGCCCCGGGGCCGGGAACGCTCGCGACCAGGGCGGGAGACCCCCGTCACAGCGGTGATCGACCTGCGTCGGACGGGGCGCGGACGCCCCCGACGTCGTCGTGAGCTGCAGGAGGACCGCGAGCAGCGACCAGGAGCCGACCCCCGGGCAGAGTCCCGACGGCGAGCGCCGACGCAGGGTCACCACGACGAGCGCCGACGCAGGGTCACCACGACCGTGCCGTCACGGCCGCGTCGGGTGCGGACCCCGTTCGCGGCGCTCCGACGACCGCGCCAGGATGGCGACACCATGGACACCACAGCTGCCGACCTCGAAACCGTGCTCGCCACCGCCGCCGCCGCACGACGTCCGCTGGCCCGCACCACCCCCGCCTGGCGCGCCGACGCGCTCGACGCCGTCGCCCGGGCCCTGGAGGACGCCCGCACCGAACTGGTGGCGCTCGCGGCCGCCGAGTCGCACCTGCCCGAACCCCGGCTGAACGGGGAACTGACCCGCACCGCCTTCCAGGCCCGGCTCTTCGCCTCCGGCCTGCGCGACGGCTCGCTCGTCCCCGCCACCGTCGACCACGCCGACCCCGACTGGGGCATGGGTCCCCGTCCCGACATCCGGCGGACGGTCGTGCCGATCGGTCCCGTCCTCGTCTTCGCCGCCAGCAACTTCCCGTTCGCGTTCAGCGTCTTCGGCGGCGACTCCGCCTCGGCGTTCGCGGCGGGGTGTCCCGTCGTGGTGAAGGCGCACCCCGGTCACCCCGAGCTGTCCCGCCGCACGGCGGACCTCGTCGTCGGGGCCCTGCGGGCGGCCGGTGCCCCGGACGGTTCCTTCGCCCTCGTCGAGGGGGTGGACGCCTCCGTCACGGCGTTGCGCGACCCGCGCGTCAAGGCGTCGGGTTTCACCGGGTCGCTGCGCGGCGGGCGGGCGCTGTTCGACATCGCGACCTCCCGGCCCGACCCCATCCCCTTCTACGGCGAACTCGGCAGCGTCAACCCCGTCGTCGTCACCCCGTCGGCCTGGGCGCAACGGCCCACCGCGATCGCCCAGGGGTGGGCGGGTTCGCTCACCCTGGGTTCCGGGCAGTTCTGCACCAACCCCGGCGTCGTCCTGGTCCCGGACGTCGACGCGTTCACCACCGCGGTCGAACTCCCGGTCCCCGGCCCGATGCTCAACCCCGCCATCGTCGAGGGTTTCGCCCGCAGCACGGGCGAACTGCGCTCCCAGCCCGGAGTCGGCACCGCCCTGCAGGGCGAACCCAGCGCCGAGGGCGTCCGGGCCGAGGTCCTCACCACCTCCGCGGCGGAGGTCCTCGAGAACCCCCACGTCCTCGACATCGAGGCGTTCGGCCCCGCCGGCCTCGTCGTCGGGTACTCCTCGCCGGAAGAACTCCTGCAGGTCCTCGACGTCTTCCCCGGCCAGCTCACGGGGTCCGTGCACGCCGCGGACGACGACGAGCTCGCCGCGGAGGTGGCCCTGGTGCTCGCCGACCACGTCGGCCGGGTGGTCTGGAACGACTGGCCGACCGGCGTCACCGTCGCCGCCGCCCAGCAGCACGGCGGTCCCTACCCCGCCACGACCGCGCCGCTGTCGACGTCGGTGGGTACGGCCGCGATCGAGCGGTGGCAACGTCCCGTGGCCTTCCAGGGGGTTCCCACCGCCGCCCTCCCTGCGCAGCTGCGCGACGGAGAACAGACCGAGGACCGGAGGAACCCGTGAGCACCCGCCCCGACCAGTTCAGCACCGGAGACGACCCGATCGCCTCGGCGCTCGCAGGTTTCGCCCGCGCCCACGGCGCCACCGTGCGGGTCAGCCTCGACCCGGCCTACGTGGTCGCCGCCGACCCCGCACCGACCCGTCGGGTGGCGCTCGTCTCGGGCGGGGGTTCGGGCCACGAACCGCTGCACACGGGTTTCGTGGGCCGGGGCGGGTTGGACGCCGCGATCCCCGGTCAGGTGTTCGCCTCCCCGCACAACCAGCAGATCTTCGCCGGCGCCCGCGCGGCCGCCCTGCCGGGCGGTGTCCTGCTGGTCGTGAAGAACTACACCGGGGACGTCATCAACTTCCGCATCGCCGCGGAACGGCTGCGCGCCGAGGGGATCGACGTCGAGACGGTCCTCGTCGACGACGACCTCGCGACCGAGAGCGAGTCGACGGAGACCGGCCGGCGGGGAACCGGGGCGACGGTCCTCGTCGAGAAGGTCCTCGCCGCCGCCGCCGATTCCGGGGCGTCGCTCGCCGACCTCGCCGACCTCGGCCGCCGCGTCGTCGCGGCCTCCCGCAGCCTCGCCGTCGCCTCCCGGGCGCACACCGCTCCCGGCGGGACCGGACCCGCGTTCGACCTGCCCGCCGGGCAGCTGGAGTACGGGGTCGGGATCCACGGCGAACGGGCGGTCTCCACCATCGACCGGCCCGGCAGCGAGGAGGTCGTGGACCGGATGCTGCAGGAACTCCTCGCCGCGGTCCCCGCCACCCCCTCCGGGTACGCGGTCCTGGTGAACGGTCTCGGCGCCGCGACCGGGCTGGAGGTCTACTCGGTGCTGGACCGGGTGGCGCAGGGACTGGACGCGCGGGGTCTCACGCTGGCGGCGGCGCTGGCCGGGACCTACGTGGCGGCCCTGGACATGCGGGGTTTCTCGATCACCCTGACGGCCCTGGAACCCGGGTGGGTCGAGCACCTCGCCGCCCCCACAGCCACCCCCGCGCTGCCCAGCACCGAACCCGTGGGCACCGTGGTCCCGGCGGCGGCGCAGGCCGACACCGGTGGACGCGAGGTCCGCGACGACCCGTTCCTCACCGCGCTCGGCCGTCTCGTGAGCGCGGCGAAACCCGAGCTGACGCGCCTCGACCAGGTCACCGGCGACGGCGACTTCGGCGACAACCTCGACGGCGGGACCCGCACGGCCCTCGCCTCGCGCGTGGCCGAGGACGAACCGCAACCGGGGCTGCGCGCGGTGGAGCAGGCGTTCCTCGACCACGTCGGGGGTTCCAGCGGTCCGCTCTACGGGTTGCTCTTCCAGAACCTGCGCACCGCGCTGACCGACGGTTCGGGCGTGGACGCCGTGCGCGCCGGGCTGCGTTCCGCGCTCGAGGCCGTGCAGCGCGTCGGTGGTGCCCGGCCGGGCGACCGGACGATGGCGGACACCCTGCACGCGGCCGCGAACTCAAGCGGTGACGCCGCGGACCTGCTGCGGGCCGCGGTGGAGGGGGCGGCCGCGACGGCCGACCTGCTGCCCCGCCGGGGCCGCGCGAGCTACCTGGGCGAACGCGCCCTCGGAACCCCCGACCCCGGCGCCGTCGGGGTCGCGATCGTGCTCGCCGCGCTCGTCGAGGTCATCGACCCGACGGTCGACGCGGCCGGGCTCGTCAACCCCTGGACCTGAGGAGCAACCGTGCACGTCGTCGTCACCGGGGCCACCGGCCACATCGGCAGCTACCTCGTCCCGCGCCTGGTGCGGGCCGGGCACCGCGTCAGCGCGGTGACCCGCGGAACCCGTGAGCCCTACCACCCGGACCCGGCGTGGGAAAAGGTCGAACGGGTCGTCCTCGACCGCGAGGCCGACACCTTCGGCGCGGACCTCGTGGACCTGCGACCCGACGCCGTCGTCGACCTGGTCTGCTTCACCCCGGACTCCGCGCGCCGCCTGGTCGAGGCGTTGCGCCCGACCGGCGCGTTCCTGGCCCACTGCGGCACGATCTGGGTCCACGGCCGGGCGGCGTTCTCGCCCTTGCTCGAGGACGACCCCCGCGAGCCGTTCGGGGAGTACGGGACGCAGAAGAACGCGATCGAGGAACTGCTGCTCGCGGAGACCCGTTCCGGCGGGCTGCGCAGCACCGTCCTGCACCCCGGGCACATCAGCGGCCCGGGGTGGCCCGTCATCACCCCGCTGGGCAACCTCGACCCCACCGTGTGGGAGCGGCTGTCGAGCGGCGGGGAACTCCTCGTCCCCGGGCTCGGGCTGGAGACCATGCACCACGTCCACGCCGACGACGTGGCCCAAGGGTTCGAGCTCGCCGTGGCGAACCCGGAGGCCGCCGCCGGTGAGAGCTTCCACGTCGTCTCCGACCGGGCGCTGACCGCGCGCGGTTTCGCCGAGGCCGCCGCGGGGTGGTGGGGCCGGAGCGCGAACCTGCGGTTCGTGAGCTGGGAGGAGTTCCGCGGGGCCTACGGCGAGCACGCCGACGCGAGCTGGGAGCACCTGTCCCGCAGCCACTCCGCCAGCACCGAGAAGGCCCGGCGCCTCCTCGGGTACTCCCCCGCGTTCAGCTCGCTGGAGACGGCCCGCTCGGCGGTGGAGGCGATGGGTTTGCTGCCCGGCTGACCCCCGGTCTCAGCCCAGCAACGGTCCGAGCGCCTTCGCGACCCCGTGCAGGCGCGGGGCGTAGCCGGCGACCCCGATCGTCGCGGTCGTCGGGCAGGTCGCGAGCAGGACGGCGACGAGCTCGTCCTCGGGGTTGCGCACC
Source organism: Kineococcus sp. AC630 (assembly GCF_979255925.1). Lineage (NCBI taxonomy): Bacteria > Bacillati > Actinomycetota > Actinomycetes > Kineosporiales > Kineosporiaceae > Kineococcus > Kineococcus sp. AC630. Next base: position 178,231 of record NZ_CEEDMJ010000002.1, on the reverse strand, counting down.
GCGACGGCGAGCGCCGTGAGCCCGCGGACGGGGTCGTCGTCGTACTGGCACTCGGCGCAGCCGGCGAGGACCTCGGCCACGGCCGACCCGACCGGGGCGGGACCGCCGGGGCCGACGGGCAGACCCACGTCGGGGTCGGCGTCGGCCACCCGGACGAGGGCGCCGCGGACGACCAGCAGGTGCACAGCCGCCCGGACCCCGCTGCGCAGGTGACGCAGTTCCTCGCGGACGGCGCTCACCAGAGCGACCGGGGCAGCCGCGTCGACGAGCGCGCCGACCCGCGCTCCGAGGGCGAAGCCCGAGAGGTCGGGCATCCGGACGAGCAGTTCCTCGGCCACCAGGAGGTTCAGCAGCCGGTAGGCCGTCGCCCTCGGGATCCCGGTCGCCGCGGCCAGTTCCGCGGCGCTGACCCCGGGTCCGGCATGGGCGACGGCCTCGAGCAGGTGCACGGCCGAGGTGATCGCCTTCGGCTGGCGTCCGGTGAGGTCGCTCACGACAGCACGTCCCGCCGGACGGTCTCGTCGTAGAGGCCGATCCCGGCGACCAGCGACGGCCGCCGCGCCCGCAGCACGACGGCCCGCACGACGCCGAGGGCCAGCAGCGCGGACGCGGTGAGCACCCACCCGCCCCCGGCGGACACGGCCCACGCCGTGCAGGCCCCGAGGACCGCGACCAGCGCGAGCGAGGCGACCACCACCGGCGGCGCGGTCAGTTCCCCGATGCGGTGCAGGAAGAACGGTGCCGCGAGGCAGACCAGGACGTACCCGCCGACGTAGCCGCAGGTGCCGACGACGAGCAGACCCCGGAGCGTGTCGGCCGGGGAGACCCCGAGCAGCAGGACCCCTGCGGGGACCGCCACGGCGAGGGCCGTCGCGACGACCACGGCGACGGCAGGGGTCCCGCGCGGTCCCGTGCGGCCGAGCGCACGGGGGACGACCCCTTCGCGGCCCATCGTGAACACGAGTCGCACCAGGGCGGTGAGCGACCCGGAGGCGCACCCGACGAAGGAGGCGAGGATCCCGAGTTCGAGGACGGCGGCGAGCGTCGGGTCGGCCAGCACGGACACGGCGGCGGCCAGCGGGAACGGTGCCCCGCCGAGCCCCGGGGTGCCCGCGAAAACGACGGCCTGCGCGGCGGCGGCGAGGACGTAGAGCAGGCCGGAGGTCAGCGCGGTCCAGCGGACCACCCGGGGCACGACGGAGAGCGGTCGACGGCTCTCGCTGGCCAGCGACCCGGCGCTCTCGAAACCGACGAAGGCCGTGACCGCCAGCAGCAGACCCTGCCCGCCGGGACCGAACGGGTGCCCTCCACCGTCGAGGACGACGGAGGGGTGCGGGACGCCGTACCGGGAGAACGCCGCGGCGAGCGCGATCCCCAGGACCACGACGACGATCGAGATCGAGACGACCTCCAGGGCCAGTCCCAGCCGGGCCGAGACCCCCGCCCCCCGGACCGAGAAACCCGCGACGAGAACTCCGAGCAGCACGATGCCGACCACGACGGGAACCGGTCCGGAAACCCCGGGCGCCACCTTCTCCGCGAGGGCGACGGCCGAGGTCGCGGCCCCCGTCAACGCCCCGGCGACGAGGAACCCGTACCCCACGACGAGGGCGCCTCCCGCGATGGTGGCCGCCGTCCCGCCGAGACCCTTGGCGGTGAAGGAGTACAGCGACCCCGGGGCGACCATCCGCCGGCTGAACTGCCCGACGGAGGAACTCACGAGGAGCACGACGACGGTGGCCGCGAGGTAGGCCAGGGCCGAGGGCGGGGCACCGGCGAGGGCGAACGCCTGCCCGGGCGAGGTGGCCATCGCGGCGGCGGGTGCGGTGGCCGCGACGGACTGCGCGAGCACCTCGAGCGGGCCGAGGCGTCGGCGGCGCAACCCGGTGACCGGGGAGGTGGGACGCAGCACCGGTACCGTCACGAGGACCTCACGAGGGCACCGTGCCCGGCCCGTGTTTCGTCGGTGTTGCGCGGGTGTTTCGCCTCGTGCGCGGCGAACGGGACGGCGGGCGAGATCCCGTCCCGATCGGTGGAACCCCTCGTCACACGCGGGCAACGTCGTGGAAACCGGGGCCCGCGAGGATCGGTGCGGGCGGTCGGCCGACCGCCCGCAGGCCCTCCTGAGGAGCGTCATGGCGTCCACGACGAACAGCACCGTTGCGCCACCGGTCGAGGAACGTCGGCTGAGCGGGAAGCTCGGCGTCGGCTCGATCGTCTTCATGGTCGTCGCGGCGGCGGCTCCGCTGACCGTCGTCGGCGGCAGCGTCCCGATCGGCATCAGCATCGGCAACGGCGCCGGGTACCCCGCGATGTACGCGATCGGCGCGGTCATCCTGTTCTTCTTCGCCGTGGGTTTCGTGGCGATGACCCGCTACGTCCCGAACGCCGGCGCGTTCTACACCTACATCGGCGCCGGCCTCGGCCGGCTGCACGGCCTCGGCGGTTCGTTCCTCGCCCTGCTGACCTACCAGACCATCCAGGCCGCGGTGTACGGCTACCTCGGCGCGGCGCTGGGTGGGGTCGTGCACGACGACCTCGGCGGGCCCGACCTCCCCTGGTGGGTGTGGGCGGGTCTCTCGATCGCCGTCGTCGGGTTGCTCGGGTTCCGCCACATCGACCTCTCCAGCAAGGTCCTCGGCGTCCTGCTCGTCGCGGAGATCGGCATCGTCCTCGTGGTCGACGCGGGCGTCGTCCTCTCCGGCGGCGGGGACGAGGGTTTCTCGACCGCGTCGATCACCCCGTCCGGGATCGCGTCCGGCGCCCCCGGCATCGGCCTGATGTTCGCCCTCGCCGGGTTCATCGGCTTCGAGTGCACCGCGGTCTTCCGCGACGAGGCCCGTGACCCCGACAAGACCATCCCCCGCGCGACCTACGCCTCACTCGCCCTCATCGGGGTCTTCTACACGCTGTCCGCGTGGTCGATCGTCTCGGCCTGGGGCGACCAGGGGGCGCTGGCCGAGGCGGGCAGCGACCCCGAGGGCATGGTCGTGCAGACCGCGACCGACTACGTCGGCAGGGTCGCCGGTGACGTGGTCCAGGCGCTGCTGCTGACCAGCCTCTTCGCCTGCGTGCTGTCCTTCCACAACGTCATCAACCGCTACGTGTTCTCCATGGCCAACACGGGCGTCCTGCCGCGCTCGTGGGGGCGCAGCCACCACCGCCACCACTCCCCGCACGTCGCCTCGCTGCTGCAGACGGGGGCCTCGGTCGTCCTCGTCGCGGTCTTCGTCGCGGCCGGCCTCGACCCGATCCTGCAGGTCTACACGTGGATGTCGGGCGTCGCGACGCTCGGGTTCATCCTGCTGATGCTGCTGACCTGCGTCGCCGTCCTGGTGTTCTTCGCGCGCAACCGCGTCGACACCCGCGTCTGGAACACCAAGGTCGCCCCGGCCGTCGGGGTCGTGGGTCTCGGTTTCACCGCCTACCTCACGGCGACGAACTTCGGGTTGCTCGTCGGCGGGTGGACCGTCGGCGCCGTCTTCCTCGTCCTGACGATCGCCTCCTACCTCGTGGGGCCGCTCGTCGGACTGCTCAAGCCCAGCGCCGACCCGATGGCCGTCTCCGAGTTCGAAGCCGCCCTCGACGCGGGTGCCGAGGTGCCCGCGCAGATCCGTTCCACGTCCGCCACGGAGGACCACGCATGAGCCTGCTCGACACCCCCACCGACCTCTCGCTGACCTCGGGTCCGGACCACCCCCTCGACCGTCTGAGCGCGGGCGAGATCGACGCGACCCGCGAACTGCTGGCCGACACCCTGACCCCGACGACGCGGTTCGCCTACCTCGGGCTGCTGGAACCCCCGAAGGCCGAGGTCCTCGCGTTCTCCCCCGGCGACCCGATCTCGCGGACCGTCCGGGCGCTGCTGCTGGACACCGCGACCGGCGTCGGGCGCGACGTGCGCGTCTCGCTGTCGGAGCACCGGGTCCTCTCCGACCACACCGTCGACGGCCCGACGCAGGGACACGTCCCGATCCTGGAGGAGGAGTTCGCGGCGATCGACCCGATCGTCGCGGCCGACGAACGCTGGGTCGCCGCCCTCGCCGCCCGCGGGCTCACCGTCTCCGACGTCGTGACCGTCCCGCTCTCGGCCGGTCACTACGACGACATCCCCGCGACCGACCCGGGCGCCTCGCGCATCATGCGGGTGTTCGCGTTCCAGCAGCCGGACGCGCAGGCGCTGCCCTGGGCGCACCCCGTCGACGGGGTCGTCGCCTACGTCGACCTCTCCGCCCAGAAGGTCCTGCACGTCCTGGACCACCAGCGGTTCACCGTTCCGCAGCAGACGGGGAACTGGAACGAGGCCCCGCACGCCCAGCCGGAACGCACCGACCTCAAACCCATCTCGATCACCCAGCCCGAGGGTCCGAGCTTCTCCGTCGACGGCGACGTCATCACCTGGCAGGGGTGGAAGGTCCGGGTCGGTTTCGACCCGCGGGAGGGTCTGACCCTGCACCAGCTCTCCGTCGCCGACGTCACCGGACCGGACCCGGAGGCCCGGCGTGACGTGGTGTACCGGGCCTCGATCGCGGAGATGGTCGTGCCCTACGCCGACCCGTCGCCGGTGCGGTTCTGGCAGAACTACTTCGACACCGGCGAGTACCTCTTCGGCCGGTTCGTGAACTCCCTCGCGCTGGGCTGCGACTGCCTCGGCGAGATCCACTACTTCGACGCCGTGATGGCCGACGAGACCGGTCACCCGAAGGACGTGCAGAACGCGATCTGCCTGCACGAGGAGGACTACGGGGTGCTCTGGAAGCACTCCGACATGTTCAACGGGATGAACGAGACCCGTCGTCAGCGCCGGTTGGTGATCTCCTTCTTCACCACCATCGGGAACTACGACTACGGGTTCTACTGGTACCTCTACCTCGACGGAACCATCGAGCTCGAGGCCAAGGCCACCGGGGTCGTGTTCACCGCCGCCTACCCCGAGGAGGGTCTGGAGTTCTCCACCGAGATCGCCCCCGGTCTGGCCGCACCGTTCCACCAGCACCTCTTCTCGGCCCGGCTCGACATGATGGTCGACGGCCTCGCGAACGCCGTCGAGGAGGTCGACGCAGTGCGGGTCCCCCGCGGTGAGGGGAACCCCTACGGCAACGCGTTCGCCCGCAGGGCGACCCGGCTGACGAGCGAGGCCCACGCCCAGCGCGAGGCCAACGGCGCCGCGGGTCGGGTGTGGCACGTGCTGAACACCGAGCGGAAGAACGCGCTGGGGCAGCCCACCGGCTACGCCCTGCACCCCGAGCACCAGCCGCTGCTGCTGGCCGACGAGACGAGTTCGGTCCACGACCGGGCGACGTTCGGCACGAAGCACCTGTGGGTGACGCAGTACGACCCGGAGGAGCGCTACCCGGCGGGGGACCTGGTGAACCAGAACCCGGGCGGGGCCGGGTTGCCCGCGTTCGTCGCGGGTGACCGCGACCTCGACGGCCAGGACCTGGTCCTGTGGCACACGTTCGGGTTGACCCACTTCCCCCGACCGGAGGACTGGCCGATCATGCCGGTCGACTACGCGGGGTTCACCCTGAAGCCGGTCGGGTTCTTCGACCGCAACCCCGCGCTCGGCGTACCGGTGGCGAAGCCCTCCCACGGGTCGGGCGGCGGGGGATGCTGCGCCTCGTGAACCGTCCGCGTCCCGCGACCCACCGGGAGGCCCGCGCCTCCCGGTGGGTCGCGGTGACCGGGGTGGTCGCGGCGGTCCTGCACGTGCCGCTGGCGATCGCCCACGCGGGAGCCTCCCTCCCCCTGGCGGGGGTGCTGCTGGTGATGTCGCTGGTCTGCCTGCCGTGCGCGGGCCACCTGTGGCGCAGCCCGTCCCCCCGGACCTGGGCCCCGGTCGCCGCGGCGGGCACGGTGGTGCTGGTGGCCCACGCGGCCCTGCTGGTGACCCCCGCCGGCGGCTCCGCGTCGGTGCTCTCCCTCAGCGGGCACGCCGGGCACACCACGACCCTGGCCGATCCCTGGCACTCGCCCGTCCTGCTCGCGCTGGTGGCGGTCCTCACGCTGGCCCAGGTCGTGACGTGCCTCCACCTCCTGGCCGGCCGGCCCCACCTCCTGCGGGGGCGTGGAACGATGCCGGGGTGACGCAGCACCACCCCCTCGACAACCCCGTCTGGTCGTCGTTGGCGACGACCCACGCCCACCTCGCCGAGGGGACGGGCGACGGCCGGCGGTTCCCGGTGGACGTGTCCCCCTTCTCCGGGGTCGCCGACCAGCGCGACCCCCGGGGCTGGCACGACCTCGCCGACGTCGCCGGCCCGGGCGTCCTGCTCCTCGTCCCGGCCCTGGCCGTGACCCCGCCGGAGGGTTTCGCGGTGACGGCCCGCCTCCCGGGCGTGCAGCTGGTGGCGACCGACGCGCTGCGCACCGAACCCTCGCCGCACGCCGTGGAACTGGACGTCCAGGACGTCGACGACGTGCTCGACCTGGTGTCGCGCACGCAACCCGGCCCGTTCGGGCGGCGGACCCGGCTGCTGGGGCGCTACCTCGGGATCCGGGAGGACGGCCGGCTGCTGGCCCTGGCCGGCGAACGCCTGCACCCCACCGGGGCGACCGAGATCAGCGCCGTCTGCACCGATCCGAGCGCTCGCGGCCGCGGGCTGGCGACGTCGCTGGTCCGGGCCGTCGCCCAGGGCGTCCGCGACCGCGGCGAGCTCCCCTTCCTGCACGCCGCCGCGCACAACACCGGCGCGATCCGGCTCTACGAGAGCCTGGGTTTCGCCCTGCGACGGACGCTCGACTTCGCCACCGTCCGCACCCCTGGGACGCCCGCTCCCTGAGCGAGCGGGAGGCGGGGGTGGGTGCGGGCCCGTGTCCACCACGGCGCGGCGGTGACCCGGACCGCGCTCCTCTAGAGTCGGGTCATGGCGCGTTTCGTGGAGGTCCACCCCGAGAACCCGCAACCCCGGTCGATCGCGCAGCTCACGGCGGTGCTGCGGGAGGACGGCCTGATCGCCTACCCGACGGACTCCTGCTACGCGCTGGGCTGCCGCCTCGACAGCCACACCGGCGCCGACCGCATCCGCCGCATCCGGCAGCTGGACGACAAGCACCACTTCACGCTGATCTGCTCGGACTTCGCCCAGCTCGGGCAGTTCGTGCACCTCGACAACGCGCAGTTCCGCGCCATCAAGGCCGCGACGCCGAACCCGTACACGTTCATCCTGCCGGCGACCAAGGAGGTCCCCCGGCGGTTCGCGCACCCCAAGAAGAAGACCGTGGGCGTCCGGATCCCGGACCACCGGTTCGTGCGGGCGCTGCTCACGGAACTCGGCGAACCCCTGCTCTCCAGCACCCTGCTGCTGCCCGGTCACGAGAACCCCCCGTCCGACGGCTGGACGATCAAGGAGGAACTCGACCACGTCGTCGATGCGGTGGTCGACGCCGGCGAGTGCGGGACCCTGCCGACGACGGTCGTGGACTGGTCGGAGGGACATCCCGAGGTCGTCCGGGTCGGCGCCGGCGACCCCGACCGCTTCTCCTGACCCGGGTCCGGGCGGGCGACGGGGGTCGCCGGGGTCTGTGACCGAACCGTGACTGCGTGTGTCACACCAGGTTCAACGAGCGATCACGTGCCTCTCGTGGCACGGTTCTCAGCGCGTCGCGGACGCGAAGAACGTTTCCGCGCCAGGCCCACAGCATCCCGTGGGCTGAACTGATCTTGGAGGAACACATGCACGTCGACGGAATCATCTCGGCCATCGTCATCGGAGCGATCATCGGCGTCCTCGCGCGCCTGGTCATGCCCGGCCGCCAGAACATCTCCATCCTGCTGACCATCATCGTCGGCATCGTGGCGGCCTTCATCGGCACGGCACTGGCCCGCGCTCTCGGGGTGGACAACACGCCGCGCATCGACTGGATCGAGATCATCCTCCAGGTCGTCGTGGCTGTCGTGGGTGTCTCGATCGTCGGGTCGCTCCGCGGCCGTCGCCGCTGACCCAGGTGCTGTCGCCGGTCCTCTTCACCCTCGCGGGGGCCAGTGCCCTCGTCGCGGCCCTGCTGCCGCGGGTGGTGGACCGGCTCCCGATCAACCTGCCGATGGCCTTCCTCGGGGGCGGGGTCCTGCTGGGCCTCGTCCCGGGGTTGCCGTCGGTCGATCCGCTGAAGCACCGCGAGGCGACCCAGCACGTCACCGAGCTGGTCGTCATCATCTCGTTGATGGGGGCGGGACTCGCCCTCGACCGAGCCGTCGGGTGGCGCCGTTGGGCGTCCACCTGGCGGCTCCTCGCCGTGGCGATGCCGCTGACGATCGCGGCCGTCGCGTGGGCGGGGTGGCTGGCCGGTCTACCGGTGGCCGCGGCCCTGCTGCTGGGCGCGGCCCTCGCCCCCACCGACCCCGTCCTCGCCAGTGACGTCCAGGTCGGGGAACCCGCCGACGAGGACAACACCGAGGACGAGGTCCGTTTCGCCCTGACCAGCGAGGCCGGCCTGAACGACGGTGCGGCCTTCCCGATCGTGCACCTCGCCGTCGTCCTCGCGGGCACGGGACTGTCCGTCGTGGCGCTGCGCGACTGGTTCCTCGAGGACGTCGCCCTCCGCGGCGTCGTCGGGGTGGCCTCCGGTCTGCTCATCGGCTGGGTCCTGGGGCGGCTGTTCTTCCACTCCCCGCTCCCGTCGCTGCGTCTCGCCGACAACGCCGAGGGGTTCACCGCGCTCGCCGTGACCTTCCTGGCCTACGGGGTCACCGAACTCGTCCACGGCTACGGCTTCGTCGCGGTCTTCGTGGCCGCCTGCACGATCCGCTCCGCCGAGCGGGCCCACGGGGCGCACAAGGTGGCCCACGAGTTCGTCGAGCAGATTGAGCGGATGCTCACGTCGTGGCTGCTGCTGCTGCTCGGTGCGGCCCTCTCCGACGGGTTGCTGGCTGCCCTCACGTGGCGCCTGGCCCTGGTCGGCGTGCTGCTCATCGTCGTGATCCGCCCCGTCGTGGGGTACCTCAGCCTGGCCCGCACCGCCGGTGGACCCCGCGAGCGCTGGGTCATCGGGAGCTTCGGGGTCCGTGGCATCGGCTCGTTGTTCTACCTCGCGTACGCCCTCGGGGAGGGCGAGTTCCCCGGCGAGGAGCTCTGGGCCGCCGTCGGTTTCACCATCGCCCTGTCGGTCTTCGTCCACGGCCTCACGGCCGGTCCGATCGTGCGCCGACTCGACGCGGCGAGGTTCCGCCACGCCCCCACCGACCACCGCGGGGACGTCGCGGGCACCCACCTCTAACGGGTCAGCTGGTCAACGGGTCACCAGCCCATGGTGCCCGGCGCGCCCTTGAAGGGGCCCGTCACCTCGGAGCTGATCCACCCGCCGTAGAAGTCGCCCTCCTGCGCCAGCACCTCCTCGTCGTCGAGCAGGCAGCGCACCCCGGAGGGGTAGAACGCCAGCGCGTCGGTCAGGGCCTCGAAACCCGGGGTCGGCCGCGGGTAGGTCCAGGCGGCGCGGGGTCGCAGCACCCGCCCGTCCGCTGCGAGCAGGTCCACGTAGGACGCCTGCCCCTTCCACTCGCACCACGACCTGCCGTCCCCGCGGGCGATCGCGTCGGCGGGCACCGCGTCCCGCGCGACGTAGTACGTCGGCGGGTGCGAGGTCTCCAGCACCCGCCACGCGCGCCCCTCCTCGGGAGCCACGTCGACGAGGAGGCGACCCTCGGGGTCGTGGATCCGCACCCGTCGCGTCGCGACTTCCAGGCGCGGCGGGCGGGGGTAGTCCCAGCAGGATTCGCTCACCCGCACAGCGTGCGGCCGGGACGGGATCAGCGCCAGGCGGCGAGGACGGCGTCGCCGAGCCGGTCCAGCGACGGGGAACGGATCTTCCACCGCTGCCAGTGCAGGACGACGTCGACCCCACCGCCGGGCGCGAGGTCGACGAGCTCCCCCGCCCCGACGGCCTCGATCTGCGCCGGGAGCAGCATCCCCCAGCCGAAGCCCCGCCGGACGGCCTCCCCGAAGTCCGCCGTCGCCGGGACGTGGTGACGGGGCGGGAGGGGGTGCCCGAACCCGCGCAACCAGTCGTCCTGCAGGTCGTCGTCGCGGTCGAAGACCACCACGGGCGCCCGCGCCAGCGCGTCCCGGTCGACCCCGCCGGGGAACCACCGGCGGGCGAAGTCCACCGACGCGCAGGGTTGGTAGTGCACGGACCCGAGGCGGGTGACCGAGCACCCCGCGACCGCTTCGGCCTGCGCGGTGACGGCCGCGACGACGCTGCCGTCGCGCAGCAGTTCGCTGGTGCGTTCCTGGTCCTCGCGGCGCAGGTCGAAGCAGAAGTCCCCCGCCAGCGGGGCGATGGCCGCGAGGAACCATGTCGCGAGCGAGTCGGCGTTGACCGCGACGGGCAGCACGGGCATCCCGGACGCCTCGCCGAGTTCGCGCCCCGCGTCCGCGGCGAGCAGCTCGACCTCGCGCGCCAGGCGCAGCACCGTCCGGCCGGCCACGGTCGGGACGACGGGTTTCGAGCGCACGAGCAGCACCCGGCCGGCCGAGGACTCCAGCGCCCGGATCCGCTGACTCACGGCCGAGGGGGTCACGTGCAGCGCACGGGCGGCGGCTTCGAACGTGCCCTCGGCGACGGCCGCCGCCAGCGCCCGCAGCTGTCCGAGGTCGAGGTCCACGAACAGCGATGCTAATGCCGGTGAAGGATCCTGAGCTGGAGTCGTCGGGCTCGGCTCTCTAGCGTCGGAGGGTGCTCACGTTCCTGGCCGGGACCCTCTTCGGCCTCTCCCTCATCGTCGCCATCGGCGCCCAGAACACCCTCGTGATCAAGCAGGGGGTCCGCGGGGAGCACGTCGGGGCGGTCGTCGCGGTCTGCGTCGCCAGCGACGTCGTCCTCATCGCCGCGGGCGTCGGCGGCGCCGGGGCCCTCTTCACCCGCTCCCCCGACGTCCTCCAGGTCGTGCGGTGGGTCGGCGCGGCGTTCCTCCTCGCCTACGCCGCCTTCGCGCTGCGCCGGGCCTGGCGCCCCGGCGCCCTGCGCGCCGACACCGCGGGGGAACCCGCGCGCCTCGGTACCGTGCTCGCCACGACCGCCGCCCTCACCTGGCTGAACCCGCACGTCTACCTCGACACCGTGGTCCTGCTCGGGTCGGTCGCCGCCACCCACGGCGGGGCGCGCTGGTGGTTCGCCGCCGGCGCGATGCTCGCGAGCCTGGTGTGGTTCACCGTCCTGGGTCACGGCGCGAGACTTCTGCGCCCGCTCTTCGCCCGTCCCGCCGCCTGGCGGGTGCTGGACCTCGGGGTGGCGCTGATCATGACGGTCCTCGCGGTCAGCCTGCTGCGAGCGCCGTGAGCTGCTCGCGCAACCGCGTCGGGGGGTGCCCGAGTTCGCGCAGCGCGAGGACGGCGGCGCCCAGCAGCCCGTCGTCGGCGCCGGCGACCTGCCGCCCGGCCAGCGCACGCTGCAACGCCTCCGACCGGCCGGTGCGCTCGATGCCCAACCGCCAGACGCTGCCGCCGACGACGAGGGGGCCCGGCCCGGCGACGGCGTCGAGCAGCGTGGCCAGTTCGTCCTGCGCGCCCGACACGATCCCCACCGCCACCCGGTCCCCCGCCCCAGCGGCCGCGAAGCAGACCGGGGCCAGGCGGGCCAGGCCGACGGGGTCCTGGGCGTAGACGAGGTCCACGAGTTCGCCGAGCACGTACGGGCGCCCCTCGCGCGGGCGGCGGTCGTCCTCGAGCCCGAACGTCTCCAGCGTCGCGCCGAGCAGTTCCGTCGCGGGTCCGGTGCCGTCGAGGGCGGCGGCGACGGCCCGGGCCACCCGCCGCCCGATCCAGAACCCCGACCCGGCGTCCCCCAGCAGCCAGCCGTTGCCGCCGACGACGCGGTCGAGGTCCCCGTCGACGACCCGCGCCGCGACGGAACCCGTCCCGGCGATCAGGCCCGCCCCGGAGTCCTCGACGGCGGCAGAGTAGTACATCGCGAGCAGGTCCGAGGCCCGGCGGAACCGCGCGTGCGGGGGGAGGTCGAGGACCCGTCGCAGGTCCTCGAGGGTCAGCACGCGGTCGGAGCCGGCCGCGGCCAGCACCGCCGACACGACCTCGCCGGGTCCCGCCTGCGCGAGAGCCGCGGCGGCGGCGGTCCGCACCGCGGCCGACGCCGCCGCCGCGCCCACCGCGGTGGGGTTCCCCGGCCCCGCCACGGCCCGCCCGCAGGGACGTCCGTCGAGGGTGGCGACGAGGGCGCGGGTCGAACTGCCGCCGGCGTCGAGCGCGAGCAGGAATCGCGTCACTTGAGCCCGCCCGCGGACGCGGCCCCCTGCAACCGTCGCTGGAAGATGAGGTAGACGACCAGGACCGGCACGATGGTCATGACCGCCCCGGCGAACAGCTGACCGAAGTCCACGTCGTAGCCGGCCGCGGAGGCGAACGACGCCATCCCCTGGGTCAGCACGTAGTTCTCCCGGTCCGAGTTCAGCACCACCGGCAGCAGGTACTGGTTCCAGAGGCCGACGAAGTTCAGGATCGCGACCGACGCCATGCCGGGCCCGGCCATCGGGAGCATGACCTGGAAGAACGTGCGCCACTCGCTCGCCCCGTCGATCGAGGCCGCCTCGGCGATCTCGCCGGGGAGCTCCTCGAAGAAGCTGGTGAGGAAGAACACCGTGAACGGGTAGGCGTAGGTGGCGTAGCTGATGATCAGCCCCGGCAGGGTGTTGAGGACGCCCAGCTGCCGCAGGATGAAGAACAGCGGGACGACCGCGAGGAACACCGGGAAGGTGAGACCCGCGACGACGAGGTAGCGGATCAGCGTGCGGCCGCGGAACTGGAACCGGGCCAGCACGTAGGCCGACATGGACCCCATGACCATGGTCAGCACCAGCGCGCTCGAGACGACGATGACGGAGTTCAGGAAGTAGGACCCGATGCCCGCGGTCCGCCACGCGTTCACGTAGTTCTGGAACTGCCACTGCTGCGGCAGTGAGAACGGTGACGCGAAGATCTCGTTCGTCGTCTTGAAGCTGGAGACGATGGTCCAGAGCAGCGGTACCAGGACGAGCAGGGACCAGATCCCCAGCACGGTGTGCGAGCTGACGGCGACGGCGCGCTCCCCGCGCCCCGTCCCGCGGACCGGCCGGGCCGTGGGCGCCGGCTGGACCCGCGGTCGCTGCGTCACCCCGCTCACGCGCGCTTCTCCCGCCACCGGGCGACGCCGAACACCAGACCGGTGAAGGCGAACGTCACCAGCGCCAGGACGACACCCATCGCGCAGGCCAGGCCGAATCGGCCGTCCTTGAACGCGGTGCTGAAGATCTGCTGGGTGATGACCAGGGTCGAGTTCGCCGGACCGCCGTCGGGGTTGAGCCCGGCCAGGAACACGAACGCGTCGAGGGCGAAGATCCCCAGGTAGACGTAGGCCGTGCGCAGCGCGCCGGTGATCCCCGGTGCGGCGATGAACACCGCCGTGCGCAACCGGCCCGCGCCGTCGAGGCGCGCGGCCTCGAACGTCTCCGCCGGGATCCCGCGGATCGCCGCGACGAAGAGGACCATGTAGAAGCCGACGAACGTCCACACGATGACGACGACGGTGGCCGCCATCGCCGTCGAGGAACGGCCCAGCCAGGCGAACTTCTCGAAGTGGTCGAGGCCGAGTCCGGTGAGGACACCGTTCAGCAACCCGGCGCTGGGGTCGTAGACGCGCCCCCAGATGATCGCGATGACGATCGCGGGGACGACGTAGGGGAAGAAGGACACGATCCGGTAGAACGACGAGCCCGACAGTCCCCGCACGGCCCCGGTCGAGGAGCCGCCGAACGTCAGCAGGCAGGCGAGGGCGAAGCTCAGCACCAGGGTGACGATCGGCACCACCACGAGGAGCACGAGGCTGTTGCCGACGGCCTTGAGGAACAGGTCGTCCTGCGCCAGGTGCACGTAGTTGTCGAGACCGATGAACTGCTGGGTCGAGGTGAACCCCGACCACGAGGTCAGCGAGTACCAGGCGGCCTGGGTGAACGGGTAGAGCACGAAGGCCAGGTAGAGCGCGACGGGGATCCCGAGGAACACCACCATCAGGCTGACGCGGTCGAACGTCAGCCTGCGGCGGGTCCTCACGAGACCTTGACCTTGACCACGGAGTCGTCCGCGCGGGTGTCGTCGAACTGCTTCTGCAGACCGCTGGTGAGACCGGCGGCGTCGAGCTCACCCGAGAGGAAGCTGTTCCAGAGGACGTTGTTCTGGCTGGTGAAGCCGTAGATGTCGTTGAAGTTGAACGTGAAGGTGTTCTCACCGGCCGCGTCGAGCATGGCGACCTGGGACGCCAGGGCCGTGGAACCGAACGCGTCCGCGGGGACGGTGCCCTTGACGATGGTCGAGGAGAGCTTGGCCTTGGCGAAGTTGGTGGCGCCCTCCTTCGACAGCATCAGCCGCAGCGTCTCCATGCCGCCGGCCTTGTTCTTCGCCTGGCTCGGGACGACGAACGGTTCCCCGGCGCTGGCGTGGAAGGACTCGGCCGGCATCGCCGCGCCACTCGACACCGCGGGCGCGGGACAACCGGTCATCTGGAAGTCGGCGGCGGTCTGGCTCTTCATCTCGTTCTCGATCCAGGAACCCGAGGGGTACAGGACCGCCTGCTGCCCCTGGGTCCACTGCGCCTGCGCGGCGGTGAACTGGGTGCCGGCGCCACCCGGGAGGAAGTACCCGGCCTGCACGGCCTGTTCCATCTTGGCGAAGACCGCCTGCACCGCGGGATGGCTCCAGGCGTCGGCGTCGAGGTTCCCCAGCTTGACGCGGACCTCGTCACCACCCTCCTTGATCGCCGACTCGACGGCCAGGGTGAGGTAGTAGGACGCGGCCTCCTTGCCCCAGCAGAACAGGTACTTGCCCGCCGTCTTCGCCGAGGCGCCCAGGGCGAGGACGTCGTCCCACGTGGTGGGCGCCTTCCAGCCGTTCGCGTCGAAGAGGGACTTGGAGTACCAGAGCCCGTAGACCGTGAGGACGTAGTTCAGCTGGACGAGGCGACCGTCGTAGTAGCCGTCGTCGAGCATCCCCGGGTAGAGGGTGTCGGCGATGACGTCACCCTCGGTGTTCTTGGCCTTCGTGAGCGGGGCGAGGTCCTCGAGCTGCTTCGCGATCGTGGCGAGCCCGATGGCGTTGGCCCCGGAGTTGTCGAGGAGGTCCGGGGGGTTGCCGCCGACGAAGCGCGGCTGCATCTGCTGGGAGATCTGGGTGGAGGGTGCGACGGTGAGCTTGCCCCCCTTGTGCAGGTCGGCGTACGCGGCGGCCACGGCGCTGACGTAGTCCGTGCCGTACCCGCCGTCGAAGATGACGGCCTCGACGGCGGCGCCCTCGCCGACGCCGAAGGGGTTCGTGTCGCTGACCTCACCGGTGGGGGCGGAGTCGGCGGGGGTGTCGCTGCCGCCACCGGCGGCGCAGGCGCTCAGGCCGACGGGCACGAGGGTGCCGGCCAGGACCAGACCCAGGAACCGACGACGCTGGAACAACGGGGACTCGCTCACGGTGCTTCCTCTCGGACTGCGGACGATGGGTTCAAGCGCTGCGGCGCAGACGGTCTCCGTACCTCGCCTCGAAGGTGAGGTTGCGGTCGTGCCCACCGGGGACGTTGGCCGAGACGTAGAGCGGGGCCTCCTCGCCGCGGGCGGTGAGGGTCGCGACGGTGCCGATGGTCAGCAGTTGGGCGATGTAGCCGGAGGTGAGCGAGGACACCGCACCGACGGTCACGTCCCCGACGGAGTCGAGCGTCGCGTCGCCGAAGGGGGCGAGGTTGTCGATGACGACGTCGGCGATCTCGGCGAGGCGCTTCCCGCTGGGGTGCTGGGGTTCCACGGCGTTGGTGTGGGCCAGGCTGGTGACCGCGATCACCGGGTGGCCGTGCTCCTTGGCCAGCAGGGCGAGCCCGACGACGGAACCGTTGACCCCGGAGTTGGAGGCGATGACGAAGACGTCGCGGGGGTCGCGGACCACGGTCGCGAACACGTCCCGGGCGATGTTCGGGTCGCGTTCCAGCGGGGGTTCTCCCGTGAGTTCGGCGATCGCGTGGTCCCCGACGAGCGCCGCGTCGCGCAGGGCGACCTTGTTCGTCGGGATCAGTCCGCCCGCCCGGCCGGCGATCTCCATGGCGAACCCCTCGGAGTGCCCGGTGCCGAAGGCCTGGACCACCCCGCCGGTGGAGATGCAGGTGCTGAGCAGGTCGACCGCTGCGTCGAGACCACCGGAACCGGCGAGCGCGGAGAGCGTCTCGAGACGGGACACCACTTCCCGCTGGAACTCGTCGACGTGTTGCGGGAAGGCTGCCACAGCGGAACTCCTGGGTCGGTGATTCAGCGAGTCGACATCGGGTGGATGAATGTTTCATCCACGGCGGTGGTGAAGTCAAGGGCTTCCCGTCACATCCTGGTTACGTTCGTGTTGCGTGGCAGGCTGTGTCGTCGGATGCGGGAGATCCCGGGCCGCACCGGGATCCGCTGCTACTCTCCGTCGCACGATCGTGCTGGTGCATCGGTCAACCAGTGGAGAACCGGAGGTGACGGTGTCGACCCACGGTCCCGACCCGGCCCAGCGCATCCTCGCCGTCCACGCGGAACTGCCGCCCTCGTTGCGCAAGGTCGCCGACTTCGTGCTCGCCGAACCCGAGGCGGTCGAGCGCTGCTCCGCGGCGGAACTCGCGCGTCGTGCGGGGACCTCGCAGGCCGCGGTCACCCGCTTCTGCCAGACCATCGGGCTCGAGGGGTACCAGGGACTGGTCCTGCTGCTGGCCCGCGAACAGGGGCGCCGCGCCGGCGACCCCGTCTGGGGCGGGGCCGAGGTCGGGCCGGACATCCTCCCCCACGACGACCTCGAACGGGTCGTCGCGGTCGTCGCGGCCGCGGACGTCCGCAGCCTGCAGGACACCGCCCGCCGCCTCGACCTGGTCGCGCTGGAACGGGCGGCGCAGGCCGTGGCCCGGGCACGCCGCGTCGACGTGTACGGCGTGGGCGGCAGCGCGGCGATGGCCGCGGAGACGGACTCGCGGTTGTTCGGCATCGGCGTTCCCGTGCGGAACTGGACCGAGGTGCACGCAGCGACCACGTCCGCGGCCCTGCTCACCCCGGCCGACGTCGTCATCGCCGTCTCGGTGTCCGGTGCCACCCGGGAGGTCGTGGAACCCGCCGCCCTGGCCGCCCGGCGCGGGGCCACCACGATCGCCGTCACCGGTGAACCCGGTTCCCCCCTGGCCCGCTCCGCCGACGTGGTGCTCACCGTCGCACCGGGCGGGACGACGTTCCGCGAGGGTCCCTTCGCGGCCCGGCACGCCCAGTTGTTCGTGATCGACTGCCTCTACGTGCGGGTCGCGCAACTCACCTACGACCGGGCGAGCGCCGCCCGGGCGCTGACCCACCACATCCCCGAGGACCACGCCGTCCGCTCCCTGCGACCCCGGCGGCGGACGCGGTGAGCCTCGACCTGCGCTACCTCGCCGGCGTCCGTCCCTCCGCCCGGCAGCGGCGCTGGCAGGAACTGGAGTTCTACGGCTTCGTCCACTTCGGCATCAACACCGTGACCGACCGCGAGTGGGGGCTCGGCCACGAGGACCCGGCGCTGTTCGACCCCGCCCACGTCGACGCGGACGGCTGGGTCACGACGATGGCGGCCGCCGGGATGCGCGGGGTGGTCCTGACGGCCAAGCACCACGACGGGTTCTGCCTGTGGCCCAGCGCCCACACCGCCCACTCCGTCGCCGCCAGCCCGTGGCGCGGGGGTGGTGGTGATCTCGTCGCCGAGGTCGCCTCCGCGTGCGCCGCGCACGGTCTGGCGTTCGGCGTCTACCTCTCCCCGTGGGACCGCACCGACGCCCGGTACGGCACGGGCACCGACTACGACGACTACTTCGTCGCGCAGCTCACGGAACTGCTCACCGGCTACGGCGAGGTGTTCTGCGTCTGGCTCGACGGCGCCAACGGCGAGGGTCCGGACGGACGGAGGCAGTTCTACGACTGGGACCGCTACCACCGGGTGATCCGTGCCCTGCAACCGGACGCGGTCATCAGCGTCTGCGGCCCCGACGTCCGCTGGTGCGGCAACGAGGCCGGGCAGACCCGTCCGGACGAGTGGAGCGTCGTCCCCCACGAACTCCGCGACGCCGAACGGGTCGCGTCCCGCTCGCAGCAGGCCGACGACGGCGGGTTCTCCCGGGCGGTCCGTTCCGACGAGGTCGACCTCGGCAGCCGCGCCGCGCTGGAGGGCTACGCCGGTGAGTGCGTCTGGTACCCCGCCGAGGTGAACACCTCCATCCGGCCCGGCTGGTTCCACCACCCGAGCGAGGACGGGCAGGTACGCGGCGCGGCGGAACTGTTCGACCTGTGGCGGGCCGCGGTCGGCGGGAACGCGGGTTTCCTGCTCAACGTCCCCCCGAGCGCCGACGGCGTGCTGGCGGCCCCCGACGTGGCGTCCCTGCACGGGCTGGGTGAGCTGATCCGCGCCCACCGGGCCGCCGACCGTTCCGGTGAGGCCGTGGTCTCGACCTCCGACGCCGGCGGGAGGCCCCGGACCACGCTGACCTTCGCCGCCCCGCTGCGGTTCCGTTCGGTGGACCTCGCCGAGGACCTCGACCACGGTCAGCGCATCGAGGAGTTCACGGTGGAACTGTCGCTGTCCGGGCGGGTCGTGTGGCGGGGCGGCGCCGGTGTCGTCGGTCACCTGCGGATCCTCGACGTCCCGGACGTGCTCGCCGACCGGGTCGACGTGGTGCTCGAACGGTTCCGCGCGCGACCGGTCCTGGCGGGAATCCGGACGACGTCCGCCTGAGCACCCGGACCTCCCTCCGGATCGGGACGTCGAACTCCGCGCCGAGTGCCGCGGTCACCGAGCGGGCCTCCCACGTCGGCGCCCGACCGGCCACGTGACGATGGGCGTGCAGCTGCGCGCCGAGCTCCTCGGACCGGCACTGGTCGGCGCTGCGCCCCGGTCGGCGCCAAGGCCTGCACCATCACCGATCCGGTGCGACGCTCCACCACCACGCGAGACGAGTACTGCACCGCACCCGGCCGTCACGTGCCCGCGGTCGACTACGACCCGGACCACGCCATCTCCCGGGCGAAAGGTCAGACCGCCGCGAAGAACCTGCGCGCCCACTGCCGAGGACACCACCGCGTCAGGGCCCAGTACGTCGACGAACCACCACCGCTCACCAGGAACGGTTCGCCGCGCGACTCGGCGACCCGACGGAACTCCGGCCGAACCTCCTCGAACACGTGCGGCACGGCGGGTCCGACCTGGCAGTTCCGTGCCGGCAGCACGCTCGACGACCGGGCGGGACCGGGCCGGATGCGCCATGCTGTGCCGTGGTGCTCGGCCCGGACCCGTCGAGCGCTCCAGCCCGAAGCCGTCGCTCACAGGGGTCCGCCATGTCCAGCAGTCAGCACTTCCTCGTCGCCACCGTCGTCGACGCCGTCGAGTGGCAGCGGGGGAGCACGGGCTGGTTGGAAGCCGCCACCACCTCGTTGCACCGCCGGGCCCACGAACGAGGTCTGCAGATCACCACCGATCTCACCCAGCTCGTCGAGGTGCTGCCGGGTGCGACCCGACTGCGGATCACGCTGAGCGGCCGCGCGGACCTCGCGTAGTCCCGGGCGTCAGCCGACGGCGTGGACCCGGTCGGCGGCGATCGTCAGGACGACGCGCACCTGGTCGCGGCCCCCGAACCACGGGTAGGGGGCGCCCAGGTACTTCTGCGACAGCGCCTCGATGCTCTCGACTCCCCCCTCCGTGGTCGACGCCACGACGTGGCCGCGCACGGAGAAGTAGCGGCTGGGGTTCGCCGGATCGGCCACGGTGACCGCGACCCGGCCGTCCCGCTCGACGTTGCGCAGCTTCTGGAAGCCCTGCACGGTGTTGATGACGATGTTCGTCCCGTCCGTGTCGACCCAGGTCTGGGTGAGCTGGGGCGAGCCGTCGGGCATCGTCGTCGCGAGGTAGCAGGTGGCGCGTTCACGCAGCAGGACGAGCAGTTCGGGGGGAAGATCCATGCGTGGACGCTACCCCGACCGACGTCTTCGACCCTGCCCTCGAACCGGCGCTCGTCGTCGACGACGGCGAACGCTTCACCGTCGAGGCGCTCGACGCCCGCGGCTACCTCCGGCGACCGGAACACCCCGGGGCTCCCACGCCCCGCCGCCTCGAGGACGCGCGCGGGCACTGCCTCGTCGGACCGGTCTCCGTGCGTGGCGCGCGCCCCGGGGACGTCCTGGCCGTCACCCTGCACTCGATCACCACGTCGGGGTGGGGGTGGACGTCCGCCGGCGCGGTGGACAGCCCGCTGAACGTGCGCCTGGGCATCACGGAGCGCGCGGACCTGTTGTGGGACATCGACGACGCCGCGTGCACGGCGACCAACCAGCTGGGGTTCACGGTGGACACCGCCCCGTTCCTCGGCGTCATCGGCACGACCCCGGCCGAACCGGGCCAGCACTCGACGACCCCGCCGCGCCCCGGGCACGGCGGCAACATCGACTGCCGCTCCCTCGTCGCCGGCTCGACGTTGTTCCTGCCCGTCCACGTCCCCGGCGCGTTGCTCTGCCTCGGCGACGGGCACGCGGCCCAGGGCGACGGCGAGGTCTGCGGGACGGCCGTGGAGTGCGGCACGACCACCGACCTCACGGTCTCCGTCGTCGCGGTGCCCGCCCTCCCCTCCGTGCACGCCACGACCCCGACCGAGCGGCTGACCTTCGGGTTCGACGCGGACCTCAACGCCGCGACGGACGCGGCGCTCGACGACATGGTGACGTGGGTCGCCGCGGAACTCGACCTCGACCGCTCGACGACGTTCGCCCTGCTCAGCGCCTGCGTGGACCTGCGCATCACCCAGGTCGCGAACGAGACGTGGGGCGTGCACGCGGCGCTGCGACACGATGCCCTCCGGCGCACCCACCCCAGCTAGGAGGGTGCTCGAGGCCGGATCCCGCCGCAGGAACCAGCCCGCGCCTCCGCACGTCGTCTGCGAGGCGCTGCTGGCGCCGGACCGCGACCCGCACCGCCCCTGGCTGGAGCTGCTCCACGACGAGCAGCGACCCGAGGTCCTGACCCTCGACGCGCCCCACCTCCTCGTGTGGTCGTCGCTGTGGCCCGTCCGACCCGACGCGCGGCTCCGCTTCGAGCTGCCGTGGGACGCGGCTCACCAGGGGACGGACCTGCGGTGGACCCTGCTGGTCGAGGACCAGCTCCCCGAGCCGTCGCTGCTGGGGCACCTGCGTCGCCGGGTCAACCAGCTGATCAACGCGAACCTGCGGTACACGTTCGGGCAGTAGCCCGCAGCGCCGCCCCGACGCGCCGGTCACCCGTTCCGCCCCGAGGATGGGCGCTGTGAGCACCACTGTCGTCTGTCTGCACGCCCTCGGGTCGAGCCGCCTCGCCTTCGACGCGCTGGCCGCGGAGCTCGGTCGGGAGTTCGAGCTCCTCGCGCTCGACCTGCCGGGTTTCGGCGACGCACCGGTGGAACCCGGGACCTCGGTGCGGGCGATGGCCGACCACGTCGTGCAGCGGCTGTCGGCGGTGGACGACGACTGGATCCTGCTGGGGCACAGCATGGGCGGGAAGATCGCGTCCGTCGTCGCGGCGCGGGCGCTCGCCGGGGAACTCCCACCCCCTTCGGGGGTGCTCCTGCTCGCCGGCTCCCCGCCGGTCCCCGAGCCGATGGCGGAGGAACGCCGGGAGCTCATGCTGTCCTGGGTGCGGGACGGCCCGCTGGACGCCGCCGCCGCCAGTGAGTTCGTCGCGGCGAACGTGGGTGGGCCGCTGGAACTCGCGGCCGCGGAACGCGCCGTCACCGACCTGCTCCGCTCCTCCCCGCTGGCCTGGCGGAACTGGCTGGAGTTCGGGTCGCGGGAGGACTGGTCCGAGCGGGTCGGGGTCCTCGACCTGCCCGCGGTCCTCGTCGCGGGCGGCGCGGACGGTGACCTGGGCGAGAACGCCCAGCGGGAGCTGAACGGGGTGGCCTACCCCCGGGCGACGTTCGTGACGTTGCCCGGGGCGGGTCACCTGCTGCCGCTGGAACGTCCCCGCGAGGTGGCGTCCGTGGTCAGAGCTTCTCGACCGGCGCGTACCTGAGCAGCAGCCGTTTCGTCCCCTCGGACCGGAAGTCGATGTGCGCGATGGTCTTGTCGCCCTCGCCCTCCATGCGCACGACGGTGCCGAGGCCGAAGGAGTCGTGCGTCACCCGGTCGCCGGGGTTCAGGGTGATGACCGGCCGGTTGCCGGCGGAACGCACCCCCGGGCGTTGCGAGATCCGCGACGCGGCGCTCGGGGAGGCGACGTTCTGGAACGCCGACTGCGCACGCTTCCACTCGACCAGCGTCGCCGGGACCTCGTCGAGGAACCGCGACGGCGGGTACTGCTGCGGTGCGCCCCAGGCGCTCCGGACGGCGGAGCGGGACAGGTAGAGCCGTTCGCGCGCCCGGGTCAGGCCCACGTAGGCGAGGCGACGTTCCTCGGCCAGCTGATCGGGGTCCCCCAGGGAGCGCATGTGCGGGAAGGTCCCGTCCTCCATCCCGGTGAGGAACACGACGGGGAACTCCAGCCCCTTCGCCGTGTGCAGCGTCATGAGCGTCACGACACCGTCGTCCTCGGCGCCGGCCGGGATCTGGTCGGCGTCGGCCACGAGGGAGACGCGTTCCAGGAAGTCCGACAGGGTGCCCTCGGGGTTGTCCTCGGAGAACTCCTCGGCCACCGCGACGAGTTCGGAGAGGTTCTCCACCCGGGACTCGTCCTGCGGGTCCGAGCTCGCCCGGAGTTCGGCGAGATAGCCGCTCTGCTCCAGGACCGCCTCGAGCACGACGGAGGGGGCGGCGCCCGACTCCGCCAGCGTGCGCAGGTCGTGGATCAGCTGGGCGAAACCCTGGATCGCGTTCAGGGAGCGCGACACCAGACCGATCGCCTCGTCGGCGCGGTCCAGCGCGGCGTTGAAGCCGATCCGTTCGCGTTCGGCCAGCACCGCGATCGCGGCCTCGGCCCGTTCGCCGATCCCGCGCTTGGGGGTGTTGAGGACGCGGCGCATGTTCACCGTGTCGTCGGGGTTGTCGAGGACGCGCAGGTAGGCGACGGCGTCCTTGACCTCCCGGCGCTCGTAGAAGCGCGTCCCGCCGACCACCTTGTAGGGCAGGCCGGTGCGGATGAAGACCTCCTCCAGCGAACGCGACTGCGCGTTCGTCCGGTAGAAGACGGCGACGTCCTTGTACTTCAGCGATCCCGCGTCGTGGAGGCGGTCGACCTCCTCGGCGACGAAAGCGGCTTCGTCGTGCTCGTCGTCGGCGACGTAACCGACGATCTGCTCCCCCGCGCCCGCGGCCGTCCAGAGGTTCTTCGGCCGGCGGTCGTCGTTGAGCTTGATGACCTCGTTGGCCGCGGTGAGGATGTTCTGCGTCGAGCGGTAGTTCTGCTCCAGCAGCACCGTCGTCGCGTCCGGGTAGTCCTGCTCGAACTCGACGATGTTGCGGATCGTCGCGCCGCGGAAGGCGTAGATCGACTGGTCCGCGTCACCGACGACGGTCAGCTCCCCGCGCGGGACGGGGCCCTCGCCGGTGCCGACGAGTTCCTTCACCAGCATGTACTGCGCGTGGTTGGTGTCCTGGTACTCGTCGACCAGGACGTGGCGGAAGCGTCGGCGGTAGTGCTCCGCGACGTCCGGGAAGGCCTGCAGGAGGTGCACCGTGGACATGATCAGGTCGTCGAAGTCCATGGCGTTGGCCTGGCGCAGCCGCTGCTGGTACATCCGGTAGGCCTTCGCGAGGACGCGTTCGGTCTCGTTGCCGCTCTCGGAGTTCGCCCGGTCGAAGAAGGTCTCCTCGTCGACGAGCTCGTTCTTGAGGTTCGACACCATCGTCGACATCGCCCGCGGCGCGTGCTTCTTCGGGTCCAGCTGCAGCTCGCGGCCGACCATCGCCATGAGCCGCTGGGAGTCGGCGGAGTCGTAGATCGAGAACGACGTCCGCACGCCGAGGTGCTGGGCCTCGCGGCGCAGGATGCGCACGCAGGCGGAGTGGAAGGTCGAGACCCACATGCTGCGGGCCCCCATCCCCACGACGTCGCCCACCAGTGACGCCACCCGTTCGCGCATCTCCGCGGCGGCCTTGTTGGTGAAGGTGATCGCGAGGATCTGCCCGGCCGTGGCGCGTCCCTCGGCCAGCAGGTAGGCGATGCGGTGGGTCAGGACCCGCGTCTTGCCCGAGCCGGCGCCCGCGACGATCAGCAGCGGCGACCCCGCGTGCACGACGGCCTGGTGCTGCTGCGGGTTCAGCCCCTCGAGCAGGGCAGCCGGGTCCGCCCCCCGGCGCGGGGTCGGCGCGGTCCTGCCGCCGCTCGGGTCGCCGCTCGAGGAGGGGCCCAGCGGGAGGTCGTCGAAGAGAGTGCTCATCGTGGGTCAAGGGTAGGCCTCACCTCCGACACGACCCACCGCCCGCGATGGACCGAACCGGTCCTTGTGCGACCGATCCGGTCCACACCGGTCTACAGTGGTCGGGTGCCCCGGTTGACGAAGGAACAGATCGACGAGGAGATCCTCGAGGCGGCGGCGGCCCTGTTCGCCCGCCACGGGATCGAGCAGACCTCGGTGCAGCGGGTGGCCGACGCGGTCGGCTACTCCAAGACCGGTCTGCTGCACCGCTTCCCGAGCAAGGAGGCGCTGGAGGAGGCGACCGTGGCGCACACGGTCGGGCACTTCGAGCGCATCGCCACTCAGGTGACGGACCTCCCGACCGGCCCCGGGCGCGACCGTACCGTGGTCGAAGCCCTCGTCGCCCTCGCCGAGCGACGTCCCGGGCTCGTCTCCTTCATGCTGACGACGATCAGCCAGGGGGCGCTGTCCTCCGACCGGCTGGACCACCTCGGCGAGGTGCTGTTCCGCTCCTTCGGCACGGAGATCGTCAAGAGCGAGGAACCGCCCAGCGCCGCCGTCCTGGACCGCGGCGTCCGGATCACCACCGCCGTCAGCGGGCTCGCCGTCACCTCGCTCGCCTTCCGCGACCTCGACGCCGCGACCGTCCGCCCCCACCTGATCACCGCTGCGCTCGCCGCGCTCGGGCACACCGCCGAGGAGAACTGAGATGGCGACCTTCCTGCACCGCATCGGAGCCGGCGCGTTCCGCCGCCGCGGCCTCGTCGTGGCGGTCTGGGTCCTGCTCCTCGCCCTGACCGGGGTCGGCGCGGCCACGCTGTCGGGGAAGACGGTGAACTCCTTCGAGATCCCCGGCCAGGAGTCGACGACCGCGCTGCGCCTCATCGGGGAGGAGTTCGGCGACACCGCGAACGGCGGATCGGCCCAGGTCGTCTTCGAGGTGCCCGAGGGTCAGCAGATCACCTCGGCGGAGAACTCGGCGAAGGTCCTCGCCGCCGTCCAGGAGCTCAACGGCCTCGACGGGGTCGCGGGCGCGAGCAACCCGCTCGACGCCGCGAACCCCGTCGTCTCCCCCGACCTGCGCGCCGCGTACAGCACGGTCAGCTACCCGGTGCAGGCGTCGGAGGTCACCGCGTCCGAACGCGAGGAGCTGTTCGCCGCCGTCGCGCACGCCCGGGCCGCGGGCCTGGACGCGGAGGCGACGGGTGAGGTGACGCAGGGAGTCTCCGAACTCGGCGGACCCGCCGAGGTCATCGGTGTCGTCGTCGCGCTCGTCGTCCTCGCCATCACCTACGGCTCGCTCGTCGCCGCGGGGATGAACCTGCTGACGGCCGTCGTCGGCGTCGGGATCGGGGCGCTCGGGATCACCACCCTCACGGGTTTCGTCGACCTGCAGTCCACGACGCCGATCCTCGCGATCATGCTGGGCCTCGCCGTCGGCATCGACTACGCGCTGTTCATCGTCACCCGCTTCCGGCAGGAACTCCTCGACGGGCGCAGCGTGGCCGAGGCCGTCCCGCTGGCCGTGGGGACCGCGGGGTCGGCGGTCCTGACCGCCGGGGTGACCGTGGTCATCGCGCTCGCCGGTCTCGCCGTCGCCGGCATCCCGTTCCTCACCGAGATGGGGATCGCCGCCGCCGCGACGGTCGTCGTCGCCGTGCTCATCGCCCTCACCCTCGTCCCCGCGGCGCTCGGGTTCGTCGGGCTGCGGGCGCTGCCGCGCTCGGCCCGCAAGGCCCTCGAACACAGCGGCGGCCGCCACGTGGCGCCGCCGCACGTCCCGGACGGCACCGAACGCACGGGGCTGTTCGCGACGTGGGGTCGGACCGTGACGACCCGGCGCTGGGTCAGCCTGGTGCTGGCCGTCGTGGCCCTCGGGGTCGTCGCGATCCCGGTCACCTCGATGCAGACCACGCTGAGCACCGCGTGGCCCGACGGCAGCACCCAGGCGAAGGCGCAGCAGATCCTCTCCGACCGCTTCGGCGCGGGGGTCAGCGGACCGATCGTCGTCCTCGTCCACGGCGACGGGGAGGGAGCCGGCGTGGTCGACCGCGCGACCGCGCTGAGCACGGAACTCCGTGCGCTGCCGGGAGTCGCCTTCGCCGCACCGCCCACCCCGAACCGGGACGGGAGCGCCGCCCTCGTCACCGTCGTCCCCACCACCGCCCCGGACGACACGGCGACGACCGACCTCGTGCACCGGATGCGCGACCTCATCGCCGGGGACCCCTCGGGGACCACCGCCTACGTCACCGGACAGACCGCAGTGAGCGTCGACGTCTCCAGCACGCTGTCCGACGCGCTGCCGGTGTACCTCGTGCTGGTCGTCGGGCTCGCGTTCGTCCTGCTGGTGCTGGTCTTCCGCTCGATCCTGGTGCCCGTCGTCGGGGTCCTGGGGTTCCTGCTGACCATCGGCGCCGCGCTCGGCGCGACGACCGCGGTGTTCCAGTGGGGCTGGCTGAAGGAGGTCGTGCGGGCCGAGAGCACCGGTCCCCTGCTGAGCCTCGCGCCGATCATCGTCGTCGGGATCCTCTTCGGCCTCGCCATGGACTACCAGGTGTTCCTGGTCTCCCGGATGCACGAGGCGCACGCCCACGGCGCCGATCCCGTGCAGGCCGTCCGCACCGGGTTCCGGCAGGCGGCACCCGTCGTGGTGGCCGCCGCGGCGATCATGTTCGCGGTGTTCGCGGGGTTCGTCCCGCAGGGCGACTCGACGATCAAACCCATCGCCTTCGCGCTGGCCGTCGGGATCCTCGCCGACGCCGTGGTCGTCCGGATGGTCGCGGTACCGGCGGCGTTGTCGTTGCTCGGCCGGGCGGCGTGGTGGATGCCGCGGTGGTTGCGGTGGTTGCCGACCCTCGACGTCGAGGGCACGGCCCTGACGGCGAGGTCGGCTGCGTGAGCAGTCGCTGACGGCCCCTCTTGCGCCTGGGACCTCTCCTGCGGATCGCGGGATGACCGTGAGGTCGTCAGCTCACGCGCGCCTGCGGGGGCTCAGCTGGTGATCCCGAACTCAGCAAGGATCTCTTCGAGGACGCGCTGAGCCCCGGCGGCTGCTCCTGCATCCTCGTCGAGGACTCCGACGTAGGTGGCCAGGGTCTTCCACAGCGCCCAGCCGCGCCCTCGAGCCCACGTACCTTCGTCGACGTCCATCCGGTCGCGGAAGGCCACCCGGGCCGCGGTGCCCAGCAACGTCCAGGCCCCGGCGAGGTCGCAGGCGGGGTCACCGACCCCGCAGGTTCCGAAGTCGATGACCGCGCCCAGCCGGCCCTCACGCAGCAGCAGGTTGCCGGCAGCGATGTCGCCGTGGAACCAGACCGGCACGCGGTTCCACCGCGCGTCGAACGCGCTGGCCCACACGGCGCGGGCCGACTCGACGTCGATGTCCACGTCGAGGCGACCCTCGAGGGTCTGCAGCGCGTTCTGGGTCGTCGCGTCGTAGGTGCGCAGCGTGCCTCCGCGGAACCAGTTGTGCGTGCCGGGAGCCGGCCCGTCGGTGGGGTCGATCTGCTGCAAGGCGTTGAGGAAGTCGGCGAGGTCGAGGGCGAAGCGGACCGGGTCGACCTCACCGCCGATGCTGCCGTCAGCGATGCGGGCGGCCGTCGCCGGGTCCCCGGGCAGCCACCGGTACACCGACCAGGCGAAGGGGTAGCCGTGGCCAGGTCGGCCTCGTGCCAGCGGGGTGGAGATGGGCAACGGGAGCTGCGCTGCGAGGCGGGGCAACCAGCGGTGCTCCTTGTCCACGGCGAGGGCGTACTCGGTGGCGCTGGGCAGGCGCACCGACATGTCCGAACCGAGGTGGAAGGTGAAGTTGTCCCAGCCGCCGTCGGCCACCGGGCGCACCGGCAGGTCGGCCCAGTGGGGAAACTGCTCGGCGATGAGCTGGTGGACCAGGTCGGTCTCGACGCGGAGGCGGGTCGGTACTGGACCGAGGTCGTGGGCGGTGCTCATCCACGCGGCCCCGGGCCGACCGCTGCGGTCGCGGGTCGGACTGCTCCGTCGTTGTGGATCATGGTGACCAGACTGGCAGACGGGGTTGCTTCCCTCACCCGCGTTCTGTGCTCCTCGACAGATCGGTGAAGTCGACGGGCGTCAGCGACAACGTCCGCATCGGGATGACCGGACGGTCGATCGGGGCGGGGGATACCTCAGCGCCTGCCGTTACTCCAACCGGTCGCGACCTGGATCCCCTTCCGAGCGAGCCGCCCGGATGCCGTCCCTGACGCCAGCGCGCACGACGCGGTAGGCGACGTAGGCGGTGATGGCCACGCCTACGGCCCATACGGCGATCGGAACGAGCACCGACACCAGGAGCCAGGGACCGGGTTGCTGAAACATGGACCGAAGGTACCGACGGTGATCACGATGTCGGGTCTGTTCTGCGAATCTGGCGCCGACTGGCAGATCGCGCCTGTGCTACGTCCAGATCGCGGCATGACGGTGACGTCGCGCGCAGCGCGGGATGAGTGGTAGCGCGGCTGAATGCTCAGAGACGGAGTTCGGCTTCGGCTGGCTCCTAGCGTCGAGAGATCCGCAGCGTCACCGCGGTGTTCCCGTCGGCGCGTGTCGGGTGGGCCCAACTGACTGGGGTGGAGAACGTGAGTTCGTCCTCTCCGGCGCGTTCGACGTAGATCGACCACCCGTCCCAGGGCATCCACATGCCCCACCCGTCGCTCAGCGGGGGACGTGCGTTCGGGTCGATCAGGTCGCCTTCGGTCCGGTCGACCAGGAGGGAGGCGGCGGCGCCGGTAACGCGGCGGGAAGGGGACAGCACCCGGCACGCGACGCGGCGTCCACCGTCGGGGAAGGAGCCCGCTGTCAGCGCTGCGAGGTGGACCGCGAAGACGCCTTCGCGGATGCGGTCGAGGTGGGCGGTGGTTCGGGGGCGATCATCGCCCCCGATCCCGAAGTGGGCCACGACCTGCGCCGGTGCGTGTCCTTCGTGCACCTCGGTCGTGACGAAGAGGTCGACGGTGAAGGCGTCGGCGGGGTGGGGGTCCGGCGGGGCGGGTTCCCACGGGTTCTCCCGGTCGCGGCGTTGGTAGGCCAGGTAGGCGTTGTGGCGGTCGAACCACTCTGGACGGCCACGTTCGCGGCGGTCGTCTTCGGCGGCCAGGCGCGCCTGCAGCCTGCGCCTGGTGAGGCCGTTCAGCGGGGTGACGGCGACGTCGGGGTGGCTGCTTCGCAGCAAGTCCGCTTCGGTCGTGGTGAGGGCGGCGGTGATGACGGCTCCGCCGTCCTCGACCTCGGCGAGGGTGTTCTCGGTCTCGTCCAGGACGTGGACGCCGAGGCTGGCGGTGGCGTAGGTGCGGGCCGTGGTCCAGAGGTCCTCATCGTGCGCGTCGATCCACACCGCTCCAGGCCAGCGGCCGGTGCGGGTGAGGGTGGGGAGTTCGCGTAGGTCGTTCTCGGCCCACCGTTGCTGGTCGTACAGGTCGATGGTGGACAGGGAGGAGCCGTGCTCGACCCAGCGGTCGGCAGCGAGGTCGATGACCAGGCTGGCGGTGACCGGGCGCAGGACGTCCAGGGTCGCCACGACGGCCCGGGCCCGGTCGATGGGGTCGGGCCAGCTCGGGTTCACCTGTCGTGGTGCGATGACGTGGACGGTTCGACCGGGCAGGTCTGAGTGGGACAGCACTTGGTGATCCTGCCCGGGTCGTGGCTTCGAGCGCAGGCGAGTTTCAGCGTGCTGGCTCAGTCTTTCGGGATGAAGGCGACATCGCGACCATCGTCAAGACCGCGACGCCGCCGGCAGCTCAGCACCGCGCACATCGCGGGATGACCGTGAGGTTCTCGGGCGTCGTCAACGTTCGAGGAGCCGGGTGGTCCAGGTGGCCAGTGCCGCAACCGCGGTCCGGGACAACGCGGCACGCGGCTGCATGCTGGTGAAACCGTGGAAGGCGCCGGGCCAGACGTGCAGCTCGGCTTGGATCCCCGCGGCCCACAACTTGCTCGCGTAGGCGACCGTCTCGTCGCGGAACACCTCTGCGCTGGCGCAGTCGAGGTAGGCGGGGGGCAGGCCGGACAGGTTTCCGGCGCGGGCGGGGGCGGCGTAGATCGACACGTCGTTCCCGCCGCGGCGCTCTCCGAGGTAGGCGTTCCACCCGAAGCGGGTCATCGCGCGGTCGGCGACGCCGACGCCGTCGATCTGGTGGGTGGAGACGGTGGAGTCGCTGTCGTCGAGCATCGGGGAGATCAGGACCTGGGCCAGGACCGCGGGGCCGCCGCGGTCGCGGGCCAGCAGGGCGGTTCCCGCGGCGAGGCCGCCGCCGGCGCTCTGCCCGACGAGCACGATGCTGTCGGGGTCGATCCCCAGCTCCTCGGCGTGGGCTGCGGTCCAGGCGAGTCCGGCGTAGCAGTCCTCGACGGGGTAGGGGTCGGGGTGTTCGGGGGCGAGGCGGTAGTCGACGCTGATCAGGACGACGTCGTGGGTGAGCAGCCAGTCGTCGTAGGAGTCGAGGTTGCCGAGGTGGTGGCCGAACATCATGCCGCCGCCGTGGATGGCGTAGAAGCACGGGGCGGTTCCGGTGCGCCCGGCGCGCTGGATGATCGCGAGGTCGATGGGTTCGCCGAGGTGGCCGGGGACGGTGACGCTGCGCCGCTCCAGGCCCTTCGCGCGCAGGTCCGCGTCGAGCTGGTCCTGGCTGATCTCCAGAGCCCGCATGCGGGGGAGCATCTCGGTGGTGAGGGTGAACGGGCCGCGAGCCTGCACCGCGGTGAGGAAGACCGCCAGCTCCGGGTCGAACGGCGGGTGGGTGCTGGGTGCGGTCACGACTGGACGCTCTTCTCGAGGGTGGGGGTGGTGGGGGTTTCGTCGGTGATGCTGGCTCGGGCGCGGTGGACGCCGAGGGCGACCAGGGCGGCAGCGACGAGAGTGAGGGTGAGCCCGGCGATCTCGAGGGCCTGCTGGAACTGCCCGACCTGGGTCGAGCTCCAGGTCGCTGCGGTGAGGGAGCCGGTGAACAGCGCAGCGAGGATCGTGCCCGTGGCGGCGATGCCGATGCCGGTGGCGAGTTCGCTGGAGGTGTCGACCAGGGCCGCGCCGACGGAGGTCCGATCGGCGGGTAGACCGCGCAGGACGTTGTTGCCGGCCACGACCCCGACCACGCGCATCCCGGCGGCCACGAGCACGAGGGCGGCGACGACGACGGGGTAGCCGTAGCTGCCGGCGAGGGCGAAGACGGCCAGGCCCGCGACGACGGCGGTGGCGCTGAGCCAGGCGGCTCGCTCGAGTCCGACGCGGGCGACGAAGGGTCCGACGAAGCGGCCACCGGTCAGCAGTACCGCGACCTGGGGCAGCATCCCCAGCGCCGCGGCCGTGGGGGACCAGCCCCAGGCGAACTGCAACTGCAGCGTCACCAGGTAGCTCAGGCCGGCGACGGCGAGGCCGGCGGCGGCCTTGTAGGCCAGTCCGCTGGCCACGAGCGGGCGGGCGATCAGGGCCAGGTCCAGCAGCGGGTGAGCAGCGGTCCGTTCACGCAGGACGAAGGCGGTCGCGGCCAGGACCGTGAGGACGCTGGCCACCCACGGCACCCACGAGTCGGTGCCGTCGGCGACGAAGAGGGTGGGGGTGAGCAGGGCCGCGACGATCGTCGCGGTGCCCAGCACGGCACCGGCGACGTCGATGGGGTCGGCGTGCAGGTCCCCGCCTACTCCCCCGCCGACTCCCGCGCCGGTGTCGGCGGCGACGCCGAGGCGGATGCCGGCGAGGGCGAGCACGGCGATGGGGACGTTGGCCAGCAGCAGCACCTGCCAGGGCGCGACGGCCAGGACGAGACCACCTGCAGTGGGGCCGACGGCGAGTCCGACCAGGCCGGCGGTGGAGATGACGGTGAGGGCGCGCACGCGCAGGTCGTCGGTGGAGAAGAGCCGGAAGGCCAGGGCCATCGAGCCGGGCGTGGTCATGGCCGCGGCCACGCCCATCACCGCCCGCACGGCGATCAGCTCACCGGTGGTCGAGACGAACGCGGTGGCCAGGCTCGCCGCGGCGAGCAGGACCAGTCCGGTCAGCATTACTCGGCGCCGCCCGAAGCGGTCGGCGATGGCTCCGAAGAGCAGCATGGCGCCGCCGAAGAGGACGGAGTAGGCCCCGCTGACCCACTGCAGCGAGCTCGTCGTGGCGTGCAGGTCGCGCCCGATCGTGGGGAGGGCGACGTTGAGGATGGAGTTGTCGAGCATCTCGAAGAGGAAGACGGCGGAGAGACCGGCGAGGGCGATCCACGCCTCGCGCAGCGAGCGGGGCGCGGGGCGGGGCTCGCTGCGGATGGCAGTCTGAGGGGTGGTCACATCGACTAAGTTAACTGACTAAGCAGAGTCACACAAGAGAGTGAGGCCGTGATGCCCCGAACAGGTGAGCGCGGCGGGCCGCAGACCCGCGCCAGGATCGCCGAGGTCGCTGCCCGGCTCTTCGCCGAACGCGGTTTCGACGCGGTCACGGTCGCTGAGGTCGCCCGGGAGGCGGGGGTCTCCAGCGTCACGGTGTTCAAGCACTTCCCGCGCAAGGAGGACCTCTACCTCGACCGTGCCGACGACGCGGTCGAGCTCCTGCGCACCGCGGTGCGCGAACGGGCTTCGGGGACCGACGTGCTGACCTCCCTGCACGAGGTGAGCCTCGGACTGCTCGCGGGCCGCCACGTCCTCGCCGGCTTGGACGAGCGGTCCGCGCCCTTCTTCGGGACGGTGGCGTCCTCGCCCGCGTTGATCGCCCGGGCCCGTGAGATCTCCGCGGACCTGCAGGACACCCTCGTCGAGGAGTTGGAGCGTGATGAGGGGTTCGCGGGGAACGCGACGCTGTTCGCCGCCCTCTTCGTCGCCGGCTACTCCACCGTGCTGGTGGGCAACGCCCGTCGCCGGCTGGCGGGTGAGTCGGTGGAGGCGGTGGGTGGGGACCACCGTGCGCGTCTGGATGAGGTGTTCGGCGCGTTGCGGAGCGGGCTGGGAGGTGGCGGTGGGGACCACAGGGTCAGCTGAATCGCGTCAGGGGATCACAGCGCGGCTCACCTCGACAGTGCACTGAAGTTCACGCAGATCGGCGGGAGAGGTCGTCGGCCACCAGCGACAGCGCACGCATTGCGGGATGACCGCATGTTCGAGCGAGCCCTTTCCTGGCTGGGGAACGGCGCGACTGCCGGGTGCGTCCCACGAGGCGTGCGAGCACGCCAACTCTTCGCAGCCACCGGGGTACTGGCCTTCGTCTGCGCCGCGCTGGGCGTGCTGCCGGTGACTCCAGCAGCAGCCAGCTGCGTGGGCCCGCGATTGGTGATCGGCACCGGCCCGGAGGCAGCGTCGCTGGGTGGTGGGGAGAGCCCGGCACCGGTGACAGTGGCCACGGACGGGCGCCTGCCAGCGGTGGTGAGCGCCGGCGGCGTGGAGATCCCTGTTGAGGTCAGTGGCTGACGCTGCAGTGACGTTGACGGTTGTGCCGGATCGCGGGATGACCGTGCGATCTGGTGGTCTGCTCCAGAGGACTGACATCGTCCGTCTGCGTGGTGAGCGGGTGTCACGATCGTGGTGTGTGGCGAGGCTGGAGGTCGTGGCGAGAGGCTCGCCGACTGCGGGCCTCTGAGCGCCGAGGGGACGTGCGCCCGAACCACGGTCCCCACCCGCAGTCCAGCACTGCTTCGGGTCCTCGCCTGGCTGAGGTGCTCAGCCCAGACCAGCGGCGGGTGGTGCGCGATGAGCGGGGGGTGCTGATGAGTCCAGCTCAGGTGGCGGCGGGACGCTTGGTGGGCACGGTCTTGACCAGTGACCTGCCTGACCTGGCTGCGCGGTGGTTGGCGGCCGGGCTGGACACCCCGGCGCTGCGGGAGTTGGCCGGGCATCCCCGAGGTGATGCGTGGGGCATTGAGTGCTCGTGGATTCGAGCCGCTCACGAGCTGGCTCAGAACGTCCGGGAAGGCCTGGGCGCCGGCGACCTGCTGGATGAGGATGCGGCGTGGCTGCGGGTGCTGCCGGTGGAGTTGGCGCGTTGGCGCCTGGGTGAGATCAGCGCCGCGAGGTTGAGCGAGTGCCTGCTGCGGGCTGGGCAGGAGTCAGGACCGGTGAACGCGCTGGTGGGCTTGGCTGACTTGTTCTGGCTGGAGGAGTACCGGTTCGAGCCTGCCGCGGACCTGATGGGCCTGGATGGCGAACGCGAGGCCATTCTGACGGTGTTGGCGGACGACGTCATCGTCTGAGAGACGTCGACGCCGCTGGAGCCCGCGGAACGCGGGATGACCGTGAAGTCCGAGGTGCGTGATGCAGGTCCTCGGCATGATGGATGGCGGCACGCGAGGAGGACTGGACCGGCCTGCGACTGGGCGGTAGCCGCAGGCCGCCACCTCGCGTCGGCGCAGTAGCCCGCACACCCCGAGCCCCCTCACACCACTACCGGCGAGACCTCATCGTCTGGCCTCTTGGATGAGCTCCAGCGTCGCGCCGTCGGTGTCGTGCAGGTAGGCGAAGCGGGCGCCGGCCCGCGGGCCATCGGTCATGGTTCGCACGGTCCCGGCCAAACGCCAACCGTGCTGTGCGCAGCTCGCAACCACGTCGGTGATGTCGTCGGTGTTCTCCACAGTCAGAGCCATGTGCCAGGACCCCAGGTCGCAGGGGCGTGGGCGCAGATGATCGCGCTCGGCAGGTCGGAGGTACTGCAGAAGTTCCAGGTGGTTCTCGCCCAGAGTTGCGACGGCGGCGGAGATGTGTGCGTCAGGTACGCCGGTGACATCGGCGGCGAAGTCGCCGCTGAGCTCGAAACGACGCTCGAGCTGAGCGCCCAACACCTGAGTCCAGAACGCCAGTGAAGCGTCGAGGTCGCGAACAGTGATGCCGGTGTGGGCAATGCTCAAAGCGTGGGGCATGGATCTCACGATCCATCCTGGGAACGGGTCTGCTGCATGGTCAGGTGACCCCAAAGCGCGCGACCCGTCTCAGAGGGTGCCTCTGCAGGACGGACAGCAGTCGCATCCGACCACCCTGGCAGAGGCATGACAGTGGAGTCACCGCCCGCTTCTCGCCATGTCAGGTTGTCGCTGGCCGAGAGCACGCACAACGCGGGATGTGCGTGACATCGCAGCCGCAGTGACGAGCCCGTCAGACGGCGATGACCTCGACGAGTTCGTCTGCCCCTTTGAGGTCCGCTGCGTTGCGGGTGTAGAGGCGAGCGTCGTGCGCGTGGGCGGTGGCGGCGATGAGCAGGTCCATCGTGCGACCGCGCGGTTGCCGTCCTGCGGCGGCGACTGCGGCAGCCAGTTGCCCGTAGCTGGCGGCGACGGCCTCGTCCAGGGGGAGGGCGTCGAACCGTCGCTGCAGGAGGGACAGCCGGCGAAGGCGTTCGGCGCGGACTGCCGGGTCGGTCGTGACCAGGACTCCGAAGTGCAGTTCGGCCAAGGTCGCAGAGCTGATCGCCAGTTCCCCTGGGAGTGGGCCGATGTCCCCGGCGATGACGACGCTGGTGTCCATGACCGCCCTCACCGCGGTTCCCAGGGGTCGCGGACCTCGGAGTCGATGAGGTCGCGGTCCTGCTCCCAGGTCGGGTCGGCGGGGCCGGAGAACAGTTCCTCGACATCGGTCCAGGTGCGCCAGGACCTGTTGCTGGCGGGTACGAGTCGGGCGCTGGCTCGGCCGGCCACGGTGATGGTGACCTCCTCGCCTGCTTCGACGCGACGGACGAGGTCGGAGGCTTGCTGGCGCAGTTCGCGAAGACCGACGACTGTCATGAACTGAGAGTAGCACTTGTGCTACCTGACAGGCCTCGATCCGTCGTAGCGCGCAGCCACGCGGGATGTGCGGATGGGTCAACGTTCTGACTGACGCCCCATCGAGGGAGCAGTGCCTGAGGCATGCCGTGGCGTCGACGAGGTCCGATCGGGACCGTAGTACTGGCCGCAGCCTTGGCAGCAGGCTGCACCTCAGAGTCCACGGTCCCTGCGCCTGGTGGTGAAGAGGGTGGCGTGCCGGTGACGGTTCGGCTCATGTGGGAACGCGGGCTCACCGATTCTCCGAGCTCCTTCATGGTGCGGGTCACTACCGCCGGCACCCAGAAGCTGATCACCGGATCGGCGACCGAAGCGGTCACCGTGGATCCCGCAGGCCTGGTGCTCTTGGACGAGGCGCTCCCGCCGGGCAGCTACGAGCTGCGTGCCTCCCAGGTGGGGTGCGGCATGTTCGGCCGTGACTGTCCTGATGATCCCGACTCCTCGGATTTCGATCCAGCGCCGGTGTGGAACTGCTCGGCGTCCCTGCAACCGCGAGCTGGCGTACCGGTGCAAGTACGCATCGTGGAGGGCGACGACGCCAACCGGACTGATGACGTCGACTGCGTGGTCGAGCAGCAGCCTGTCTGAGCTCGCTCAGCCTGCACGACCGCTTGGTCTTGAGTGGGCTCCCTGGGGCTGGCCGCGGCCATGAGCGGACGTTGCAAGCACCCGTCATGATCCGCAGGACAGGCCCTGGGGCGGGTCTTGCCCAGCCTGGCAGCGGGAAGGCCCTACCCCTGGGGCGCCACCGTCTCCGGTAGGGAGGTCCCGCCGGCGAGCCAGGTGGAGGTAGGCCTCCAACTCGCCGGCCTCCTCAGCACTGACCACCGGCTCGAAGTCGAGTTCCTCGCCGGGGTGGATGCCGGCACCAGAACCGGGCACGATGACGAACCAGGCACCCTCGTGAGAGAACCAGTGCGCCTGCCCCACCGCGCCGAGCAGTTCCCGCTCGCTGGGATCGTCCGGGTTCGACACCGAGGTGATGCGCACCGTCTGCCCGTCGCGCCCGTAGGGCGGCTGCGGCATCGACAGGTGCAGACGGTCCAGGCCCAGCTCCGACACCCCGAACACGCGGGCGGCGCCCTCCCGAGCCACGGTCAACACCTGCTCCGTGCGTGTGGTGGTGCCCACCACCACCTCTCCCTGCGGCCCGCTCACCAGGACCGTGCAGGAACGGTCCGGCTCGTGCCGCACCCGCGCCCGCACCCGTTCGGGAACCTCGACCGTGCCGCGATCGTGCACCAGCGGCCACCACCCGCGCAGGTGCTCAACTCGCCCAACCCTGCCCCTGCTCCAGTCCCTGGTGCGGTCGTGGCGGTGCTGCGCCAGCGTCAGGACGCACTCATCGGCCATGACTCGATCGGGGAGGGTCAGTCCTGAGTCCGCTCCCACACCAACGCGGCGACGACCCACCACCCCACCTGCACCATCGCCGTCCACAGGAACGCCACCACCGCCAGGACCAGCAGGGGCGTGCTGCCCGTCGTCATCCCCGAGACCAGCAACAGGAGGGCGGCCACCAGACCGGCCACCGCCGCGAACCGCATGATCTGCAGGTACGGGTTGCCGCCGCCGGCGTCGGCGACCAGGTCGCGCAGGCGCAGCGGCAGGATGGTTCTGCTTGGTGAGCTCACCGCACCATCATGGCCGCGAGCCCCCTCCTCGGACGTCCTTCGCCGCGATCGCCCACTTCACGGTCGTCCCGCCGTCCGCGGGCACCTGCACCGCGGGACCACGGGTCCGACGCGCCCTCGTCGGTTTCCGCCGTCAGGCACCCTGAACCCGTGGAAGGACACCGCCGCTACCGCCCCCGTGCTCACCCGTCCGCGCGGACCCAGGTCAACACCACCGCGCTCCCCGGTGAGCGGGCACCGCGACCAGGGCCGGTCAGCGACGCCGACGACGAACGGCTGGCCCGGCTGCGCCGGCGGGTCGTCGAACCGGTGGTGACCAGCGTCCTGACGGCCGAGGAGATCG
Source organism: Kineococcus sp. AC630 (assembly GCF_979255925.1). Classification (NCBI taxonomy): domain Bacteria; kingdom Bacillati; phylum Actinomycetota; class Actinomycetes; order Kineosporiales; family Kineosporiaceae; genus Kineococcus; species Kineococcus sp. AC630. Next base: position 140,219 of record NZ_CEEDMJ010000002.1, on the reverse strand, counting down.
AGCACCTGAGCGTGCACTGGGGCGTGGACGGTCGTGAGGGGGACGTGTGGGTGCGCCTCGACGTCCCCGACCAGCGGCACGAGGAGCTGCTGCTGTCGCCGTGGTGGGTGCCGGACCCCTGGGACGTCGAGGTCCCCACCAGTGCTGCCCAGATCGCCGCTCACCTGGGCAACCGCTTGGAGGACTGGGTCTGCGAGACGGCCTTCGCGTGGGGCCAGCAGCGCCGAGCCCGGTACCAGCTGCCCGAGACGTAGTCCGGGGTGGACCTGGCACTCTCGACCGCTCGGTCGTCCCCGCGGTGCGCAGCCCGCGGTCATCCAGTGTCGCGCGGGACGGGGACCTCTGGTCCTCGTGACGACCGACGCGGCAGTCCGCGCCGAACGCCTGCGCCGACTCGCCCTCCGGCAACGCCGGTTCGACGCCCTCCCCCTGGACGAAGCCGTCGCCGCAGGACGGCGATCGCGCGGGCGCACGATGGACCTCAGAGGGGCGGACGACTCGTCGAGGTCGTCTCCGTCTGACGGGCTCGCTGCCTCTCCCGCCGCGGCTTCACCCTGAGCACGACGATCAGCGCTCAGGTCGACCACCCGGTGCTGGGTCCGGCGCCCTCCGTCATCCACCCGTGGCTGCACCGATCCGCTCGCGCAGGCGCGGGAACAGCGTCAGGGCGCGGGTGAGGATTCCCGGCAGGTCGTCGCGGTGCAGGACGGCCGTGCCCCGCAGGGAGGCGAGGTTGGCCGCGATGGAGTCGTCGTCGGTGCACGGCACACCGGAATCACCGCCGTAGACGATGTGCTCGACGGGAACCATCTGGAGCGCGGCGGCCAGGTTGGCGTCGGTGCCCGACGCCGCGGTGTCCAGGAAGAGCCGCCCCATCTGCGACCGCAGTTCGTGCGTGGTGACCCCGCCGGGGTTGGCCACCCAGGGCGCGGTCCCGAGGAGGGCGAGACGGCCCGAGAGGCCGGGCAGCGCCCCGCCGCAGTGAGCCAGGACGAAGGTGATGCCGGGGAAGCGGGAGAAGACGCGGGCGTAGAGCATCTGCGTGACGACGCGGGCGGTCTCGAAGGTCACCTCCAGCAGTGGGGTGCCCAGCCCGAGGCGGGAGGCGATCGTCGTGTCGGGGTGCACGAAGACGGTGGCGCCGAGGGCGTCGAGCCTCTCCCACACCGGATCCAGGCGCGAGTCACCCAGGCTGACCCCGTCGTAGGTGGTGCTCACCGCGAACCCGTCCGCGTTCAGCACCTCGTGCGCGCGCCGGACCTCGTCCAGAGCCGCGGTGGGAACGTCGGTGGGCAGCGCCGCCAGGAGCCCGAAGCGGTGGGGATGGGCCGCCACGACGTCGGCGCCGTAGGTGTTGGCCTCGACCAGGGCCTGGTGCCCGACCGGGACGGTGCTGAGCAGCTGCATCGCGATGCCGTTGGCCTGCATAGCTTCCAGGGCGATCGCCGGGCTCCACACGTGCGGCGCCGGGGCCATGAAGTGGTCGGTGCGCATGGCCCGCCACGCCGCCTCCCGCGCGGCCTGGGTGGTCGGCGGGGTGAAGTGCGCGTGCACGTCGACGATCGGGCCGACGGACGGATCCGCAGGGGGTGCTCCCGCACGGGAGGTGGTGGTCATGAGAACTCCTCGAGGGCGCGGCGGCTCACGCAGCGCGCGTGAGCTCCGTCGTAGCGCCACATGATGACACTACGATGCGCCAGCAAGTGGCGCAACGGTCTGTGCGCGACCTACCCTGCGAACGTGCCCCGGAGCGGAGTGGAAGCCCGCGACAAGCTGCGCGCGGCAGCCCTGGAGCTGTACGCGCTGCAGGGGTACGACGGGACGACGACCGCCCAGATCGCCGCCCGGGCCGGCGTGAACCACCGGACGTTCTTCCGCCACTTCGCCGACAAGCGCGAGGTGCTCTTCGGCGGTGAGGCGCAGGCGCACCGGTCCCTGACCGAGGACGTCGCGAACGCCCCGGTGCAGGCGCGACCCGCTGAGGTGCTGCTGCACGCCTTCGAGCAGGCGGCGCGGACCCTGGACGGGGAAGCCGACGCCGCGGTGTCCCGGCTGCGCATCATCGCCGCCAACCCCGCGCTGCAGGAACGCGACCTGGCCAAGGGCGCCGCCCTCACGCAGACCCTGGCCTCGGGTCTGCACCAGCGCGGCGTGCCGTCCCACCTCGCGATCCTCCTCGCGGCGATGGGCTGGGCCGCCTACCAGCAGGCCACCGCCCGCTGGGTGGGCGACCCGTCGCAGTCGCTGAGCCGGCACCTGCGCACCGCCTTCGCCGACCTCCACGAGGCCGCAGCGAGCCTGAGCTCCTGAGCCGGCAGCCCGTGGGTGTCGTTCCCGGCGCCGGAGTCGTCACCACCGCGGAAGACCTCGGGGGCCGGACGGGTCGGGCACGGAGGAAGGCTGTGACGGGTCCACCCCTCCAGGAATGGGCGGGGGCAGCCGATGGTTGTGATGGCTGGTCGCCCCGGTACGTGTCCCCGGGCCTCAACCCTGCCGCTACGAGCGGCCACTCGCCGTGAGGCGACGCTCGGGGCGACCACCAACCCTTCCTGTGACGACTCGTGACACCGAGTTGGGGGGGTGCTTTCACGGGGGTTTTGCGGAGGTCTATGTTCGCGGCACCACCCCGTGGAAAGGACCACGAATGCCGCGTTCAAGCAATTCCCAGCATTCTTCCGCACGACTCTCATTCAGGCTCCTCACCGCCGCTGTCGGCGCCACTGCCCTCGTCGCGACCGGCGGTGCGGCCCACGCCGCCCCGGCCCGGACGACGACGATCGCGGGCACGCTGCCGCGGTGGCTCCCGAGCAGCACCGCACGCCTCGCCCTCCGCTCGGCCCCGGCCGACACCCCGCAGTCCGTCCGCGTCTACCTCGCGCCGCGCGGGGGCCTGAGCGCCCTGCAGTCCGCGGTCGCCGGCGTCTCCACGCCCGGCTCCCCCACCTACGGGCACTACCTCGACGGAGCGCAGTACGCCGCCTCCTTCGGTCCGACCGAGGCCGCCGCCACGACGGTCTCGAACTACCTGGCCTCCGCCGGTCTGCACGTCGACTCCGTCGAGGCGAGCCGGCGCTACGTGGCCGCCACCGGAACCCGGCAACAGCTCCAGCGGGCCTTCGGCGTCACGCTGGCCTCCTTCACCCACGACGGCGCGGACGTCGTGGCTCCCACCACCGCCGCGTCGCTGCCGACCGACGTGGCGGCCGACGTGATGACCATCAGCGGCCTCGACACCAGCGTGCAACGCATGACGTCGCAGCGGATCACCGAGACCGCGGGCACCACGGCCGCGGACACCACGGCGAACCGCACCGCGGCCGCCGCGTCCGCCGCCGGGGTCGCCCAGCCGGTCGTCGCGCCGCCGGCCGCCTCGGTCGTCGGTCGACCGTGCAGCCAGTTCTACGGCGGCCTCCTGGCGAAGTACCAGGCGGACTACCAGACCCCCCTGCCCGCCTTCCACGGGCAGACGCCGTCCTACGCCCTCTGCGGGTACACCGCCCCGCAGTTGTTCAACGGGATCGGCGGGGACACCGGAACCTCCGGTGGCGGTGTCACCGTCGGAGTCGTCGACGCGTACAACTCCTCGACGATCGTGGCGGACACGAACACCTACTCCAGCGCCTACGGCTGGCCCACCCTCGCCCGCAACCAGTACTCCACCTGGAGCGCCGGGAAGTTCACCGACCAGGAGGCGTGCGACGCCTCGGGGTGGACGGGTGAGCAGACCCTCGACGTGCAGGCCGTGCACGCCATGCGCCCCGCGGCCCGCATCCGCTACTACGCGGCCTCGAACTGCGCCGGTGGGCTCATCGACGCCCTCGCGGCCGTCGTGGACGAGAACCGCGCCGACGTCGTCACGAACTCCTGGGGCGGTCTGGAGACCGACACCGGCGCGGACGACGTCTTCGCCTACGAGCAGATCTTCCTGCAGGGCGCGTTGCAGGGACAGACGTTCCTCTTCAGCTCCGGTGACAACGGCGACGAGATCGCCTCGACCGGCACCAAGCAGGTCGACTACCCGACCAGCGACCCCTACGTCACCTCCGTCGGCGGGACCTCGACGGGCCTCGGCAACGGCGTGCGCAACGTCGTCGCCGAGACCGGCTGGGGAACCGGCGTCTACGCCCTGAACGACAAGGGCACCGACTGGGTCGACGGCGGGTTCCTCTACGGCGCCGGCGGCGGGTACTCCACCCTCTTCCCGCGGCCCGCCTGGCAGGCGGGCACCGTGGCGAACACGGCCCCCACCGGGCGCGCCGTGCCGGACATCGCCAGCGTCGCGGACCCGCAGACGGGGATGCTCGTCGGCCAGACCCAGACCTTCCCGGACGGGGTCCGCTACGGCGAGTACCGCATCGGGGGGACGAGCCTGGCCTCGCCCCTGGCGGCGGGGGCCATCGCAGAAGCCGTGCAGCGCAAGGGCAAGCGGGCCGGACTCGCGAACCCCGCGTTGTACTCGATCGCCCGCGGCGCCTACACCGACGTCCAGACCTCCACGGTCAAGGGCGTGGTCCGCGCGAACTACGCCAACGGCCTGGACCCCAGCGGCGGGACGTCGTACACCGTCCGCACCTGGGGCCGGGACTCCACCCTCGGACTCGCGAAGGGCTGGGACCCCGTGACGGGTCTCGGGCGTCCCGGCGCGACGTTCGCCAGGACCCTGGCGAGCACCCTGGGGAAGTAGGACCCCACGAACGAGAACGCGCCCACCGGGTCTCCCGGTGGGCGCGTTCTCCGTTGTGGGGGGAAGTTCAGGCGTGGCGGCGGCGCGCCGCCGCGGTGATCAGCAGACCTCCGGCCAGGACGAGCGCCGCACCGACGGTGATCCAGGGCGCGATGTCCGCGCCGGTGGTCGCCAGGTCCTCCTCGGCGACGGCCGCGGCGGCCGGCTTCGAGGTCGTGGCCGACGGGGTCGGGACGGCCACGGCGGGGATCGTGGGCGTCGCCGTCGGCGCCGGGGACTCCACGACCGGGGGCGGGATCTCGGTCGCGACGGCGGAACGGGGTTCCTGGTCCGGAGCGAGCCGCGCGTTCTCGGGCAGCCCCAGGTAGGCCGTGAACGCCTCGAGGTCGGTCTTCCCGAGTTCGACCCTGTCGGTCCCCTCCGCCAACGTCGTGAAGTTGTCGCCGCCGGAGGCCAGGAAGCTGTTGACGGTCACCCGGTACTGCGCGGCGGCGTCGAGCTCCGCGCCGTCGAGGGTCACCGACTTCACGTGCTGCCCGGCCGGAGCCGCGTCGTCGTAGGTGAAGAAGAACCCCTTCGGCACCCCGAGGGCCAGGAACGGCCGTGAGGAACCCGCGGGCTGCCACTGCTGCTCGAGCACCTCGCGGACCTGCGCACCCGTGAGGGTCAGGGTCACGACGGAGTTCGCGAACGGCTGCACCGCAGCGGCTTCGGCGTAGGTGACGACACCGTCGCCCTCGCTGCCCGAGGCCGCGTACTCGAGGTCGTCGCGGATGCCGCCGGGGTTCTCGAACGCGATCTGGGCACCGGCGCCCTCGGTCTGCTGCAACTGCGCGTCGGCGATGAGGTTCCCGAGCGGGGACTGCGTCCCGCGGTCGTCGTCGGCGCCGGAGAACGCGCGGGTGATGTCGGCCGTGACCGAACCGACGGGCGTCGTGCCGACCTGGTCCGCGAAGGCCACCGCGTCGTCGACGATCTTCTGGACGGCCGGGTCGGGGGCGAAACCCTCCACCGGGACGACCTGGTGGGCCTGGGCGACGACGTCACCGGTGGCGTCGTCGACGTTCAGCACGAGGTTGTCGACGGCGACGGAGTAGCTCTCGGCGGAGACGACCGGACGGGCGACGGCCTTGCCCGCGACCGGGAACTCGCAGTCGTAGAGCATGTGCGTGTGCCCGGAGACGATGGCGTCGATCTGCGGGGAGGAGTTCTGCACGATCTGCCCGAACGCGCCCTCGGAACCGACCGTGGCGCAGTCGGTCCCGGACGAACCCTCGTGGGCGAGCAGGACGATGACCTGCGCCTCGTCGTTGGCGGTGTTCCCGTCCGACAACTGCGCGGCGACCCGGTTCGCGGCGGCGACGGGGTCGGTGAAGCGCAACCCGGCGATGCCGGCCGGGGCGACGAGGCTCGACGTCTGCTGGGTCACGACCCCGATGAACCCGACGCGGATCCCACCGACCTCGGTGGTGGCGTAGGCGGGCAGGGCCGGGGTCCCGTCGGCCTTCACGACGTTCGCGCCGAGGTAGGGGAACGCCGCCAGCGGGTCGGCGCCGTTCGCACCCTGACGGCCCGTCACCCCGATGCGGTCGGTGAGGTCGGCGTAGCCCTGGTCGAACTCGTGGTTGCCGACCGCGGAGACGGCGACGCCCATCTGGTTCAGCGCGGCGATCGTCGGGGCGTCCTCCTGGATGAAGGAGGTGAACGTCGAGGCTCCGACGTTGTCGCCGGCGGAGACGACGATGGTGTTGGGGTTCTGCGCGCGCATGACGTCCAGCGCACCGGCCAGCTGGGCCGCTCCACCGACGGGTTGCCCGTCGTCGGTCTCGTCGGGGGCCTCGAGGCGACCGTGGAAGTCGTTGAACGCGCCGATCTGGATCTGCGTCTGGCCGGGTGCGGGGGCGGGCAGCAGCGTCGGGATCTGCCCGGGGGTGGCCGCCTCGGCGGGGGCCGCGAGCAGCGGGGTCGCCAGGACCGTGAGCACGGCTCCCGAACTGAGGAACCGGACGAGGGGACGACCTGTGCGCATGAGCTCGCTTCCACGAGGTGGGTGACTGGCGCCGGAGTCTGCCAGTCACGGTGACGTCCAGGGAACCCCTGGGTCACTCCACACGTGAACATCAGGTTTCGGCGGGCGACGTCCCCGGCGAGTTCTCACTGAGAGCGATCGCGAGCCCACGTTGCGCAACTCCAACGAGGCCGACGCCTTCCGCCTCGGACAACGGGATCCACTGCGCGAGATCGGTGCTGCCGCCGACGTCGAGGACCTCCGGAACCTTCACCTCGACCGGCGTGGCCGTCACCAGGATGCGCACGGCGTGGAAGTCCTCCAGGACCCCCCGCGGCGAGCGCCCGGTGAAGTGCTCGGCACCGATCTCGGCCAGACCGGTCACGACGACGTCCATGCCGGTCTCCTCGTGCACCTCGCGGACGACGGCGGCGACGGGGTGTTCGCCGTGGTCGACGCCACCTCCGGGCAACGTCCAGCGCCCCGGGCTCGGGGTCGTGGTGCTGAGCCGGGTCAGCAGCAGGGAACCGTCCGCGACGACGACGGCGTAGCAGGCGAGGCGTTGCCGGACGACGGGGACGTCGGGGTCCTCCGCGGGTGCCGTGCGCCGCAGTTCCGCCTCCTCGAGCGCGACGAGGGCGTCGGCGACGAGCGGCCACTCCGCCCCGACCGGCCGCCACTCCCCCGCCGGGGGTTCGGCGACCGAGACGGCCAGGACGAGGTGCACGGTGTGCAGGTCGACGTCGCCCTGGGTGCGGCGACCGTCGTGGACGGCCAGGAGCCGCCCGACCTGGGCGTGCTCCCCCAGGACGCGGCGCAACGCCGCGGTCGGCGTCTCACCGTGGGCGAGGACCGTCCAGGGCAGCGAACCGTCGAGGGTCAGCAGCCGGTCGTCCGCGCCGCCCTCCTCGACGACCGCGGCGTGGACCGCGACGCGTTGCAGCGCCCTCACGCGGTGGCGCGCGGCGCCTGGCGGGCGTCGAGGTGGGTCCGCGCGAACCGGGCGTTCTTGCGCTCGGCGTAGAAGGACAGGAACGGGATCGTCCCGGCCAGGGCGGTCAGGACCATCCGCTGCCAGGACCACCGGAGCCGGTTGCCGAGGTCGAAGGTCGTGATGAGCAGGACGACGTAGAGCCAGCCGTGGGCGACCCCGACGACCTCGACCACGCGGTCCCCACCGCCGAAGGCACCGAAGTACTTCTGCGGCATGCCGACCAGCACCAGGACGACCAGGCCGATGCCGGTCAGCCAGGCCATGACGCGGTAGCGCGTCAGCGCGGACCGGACCTTCGGGACCGAACGCAGACCTCGCGCACCTCGCGCACCTTGCTCAGCACTCACCGGGCACCACTCATGTCTCGTCCTCCGTGACCGTCGACGTGCTCGTCCGAGCTCGCGTCGCCGTCATCCTCTCCTGCGGCGGCATGCTCGTCGCGCACGACCCGCACCCAGATCACGATCGCGAACAACCCGAACACCCACCACTGCGCGGCGTAGGCGAGGTTGCGCCAGTCCAGGCGGTGCGAGGCCTGCCCGGGATCGGCGGGCGGGACGGCGCTCAACCCGGGGGGCGGCGCGGCGTCGGTGACGTAGGCGTTGGCGACCCCGTAGTCGACGCGGTTGATCAGGTCCGCGGCGCTGACGATCCACGTCTGCCCCTCGGGCAGGACGGCGGTCGAGGGCGCGAGGTCGGAACTCTCGGGGGGTTGCAGCGTCCCGGTCAGGTCGACGACGCCGGTCGGCAGGGGCGGCGCGGCCTGCCCCTGCGGGACCCAGCCCCGCACGACGGGGACTCCGGACCCGTCCGCCAGCACGACGACACCGAGGACCCAGGACCCGACGGTCCCCCCGAGCTCACGCCCGGGGACCAGCAGGTCCAGGGCCGGGTCGAAGGTGCCGCGGACCTCGACGCGGCGGCCGACCTCGTCACCGGAGAGCACGGCCGCGGCACCCGAGGCCCCGGCGTCGACGACCGCCGAGATCGGGACGACCGGCTGGGCCGCAGGGGGTTCGGTGACGACCACGTTCCCGCGGTGCCACTGCCAGACCCCGAGGCCGCTGCAGACGACCACGACGAGCAGGGCCACCAGGCCGAGTCCGGCGAGCCGGCCGTTGAGGCCGCGACGGGGATCTGACACCCGCTCAGGCTACGTGGCGGACCTGGGAGGTTCCTCAGCTCGTCCGCTCGAACTGGTCCCGGTGGACCTCCTCGGCGATAGCGGAATCCCAGAGACGTTGGTAGCGCTTTCCCCGACGGGGACGGTCGGGCTGCGTACCGGATCCGTCGAAGCGGGTGTCCGCGCCGAGGAACGGAGCGGTCAGAGCGAGTGCGAGGAGCACGCAGAGGACGATCAGGACGCCCATCGGGATCACCACTCGCCCTGTGAACCGCTACCGGACTGGCTGACGAAAGCGCTATTCTCTCTTCTCATGGACCACGGTAGCAGTGTGCAGCGCGTCACCGCCAGCCTGCGTGACCTCGCGGCGACCCTGCCCGCCGGCACGAAACTGCCCAGCAGTCGCCGGCTGGTGAGCGACCTCGGCGTCGGGCCGGTCACCGTCCAGCGGGCGATCGACGTGCTCGTCGCGGACGGGACCGTCGCCACCCGGCCGGGCGCGGGCACCTTCGTCGCGCGCGCGAGCCGGACCCAGACCGTCGACACGGACTGGCAGCGAGTGGCCCTCGGCGCCTCCCCCGTCCGGACCGAGGGGGTGCTCGCCTCGCTGGCGATCCCCTCCCAGGACGTCCTGGACATGTCCCGCGGCTACCTCGACCTGTCGCTGCAACCGTCGTCCAGGTTGTCGGCGGCCATGGCCCGCGCGGCTCGGCGGCCGGAGGCGTGGACGACCCCACCGCTGCAGGGCATGCCGGAACTGCGGACCTGGTTCGCCCAGCAGCTCGGCGCCGACCGCGACGACGTCCTCGTCAGCCCCGGCGGGCAGGGCGCGCTCTCGACGGTGCTGCGCTCGATCGTGCCGGCCGGCAGTCCCGTCCTCGTCGCCGTCCCGAGCTACCCGGGGGCGATCGCGTTGCTGCGCAGCGCCGGTCTCGTCCCGATCCCCGTCCCCACGGACACCGACGGCGTCCGCCCCGAACTGCTGGAACGCGCCTTCGAGCAGACCGGCTCCCGGGTGCTGTACCTGCAGCCCACCTACGCCAACCCGGACGGCCACGTCTTGGCCGCGGAACGCCGCCGCCCCGTCCTGGAGATCGCCGCCCGCGCCGGGGCGTTCATCGTCGAGGACGACTTCGCCCGGTGGCTGAGCCATGGACCGACACCGCCGCCGTCCCTGCTGCGCGACGACACCGACGGCCGGGTCATCACGGTGAACTCGCTCAGCAAGGCCGCCGGACCCAGCCTGCGGGTGGGGTGCATCGTCGCGCGAGGCCCGGTGGCGCAACGCATCACCGGCCTGGCCGTGGTGGACCACCTCATCGTGTCCCGGCCGCTGCAGGAGGCCGCGGTGGAACTCGTGACCGGGGCGGGCTGGAACGCGCACCTGCGCTCGCTGTCGGCCGCCCTCGGCGCGCGGGCCACGAGGCTCTCGACCGCCCTGTCCCGCGAACTGCCCGACTGGAGCTTCGTCCGCCCGCGCGGCGGGTTCTCCACCTGGGTGCGCCTGCCGCGCGGCACCGACGACGTCGAACTCGCCCGCCGCGCCCTGACCCGGGGCCTCGCCGTCGGGCCGGGACGGCACTTCGTCGTGGCCGAGGAGGACGCCGCGTACCTCCGGCTCTGCTTCGCCGCGATCCCCGAGCAGCACATCGACGCCGCGGTGCGGATCCTCGCCGACTCGCTCTGAGGTTCGTGTCCGGTTCCCTTGACATCGTGTCAGGTCTACTTGACACTCGTGGTCATGGGCAGGACATCGGCACAGGGCCGCGGGAACCGCGTCCGGGCGGCGAGGACGGCTCGCGGACTGACGCAGGCGGAACTCGCGACGGCGGCCGACGTGACGCGGCAGACGGTGGTCGCGATCGAGGCGGGGAACTACGCCCCGTCGGTCTACCTGGCCCTCGACATCGCACGGCACCTGGGACGGAGCGTCGAGGAACTCTTCGACGCGGAGGAGGCGACGACGTGAACCACGAGCACGGCGTGAACCACGAGCACGACGAGAGGGATCCGCGCGACAGCGTGTTCGTCCGGCTGGCCGCCGGTGTCGGGGACCTGGGGAACCCGTTCTACCGCGAGGAACGGCAACGGGACGTGTGGAACGAGGCCTCGGCCGTCGGGATGCAGTTGACGTTGTGGGCGGGGATGGCCGCCGCCACCGTCATGGTGTGGGTCGGTGGGGCGCAGGGTTTCCCCTACGCCCTCACCCTGATGCTGCTGCTCGGCGCGATCAGCTGGGTGGTCCTCCTCTACGCCGCACGGTTGGGGGTGCACGCCGGCAGCGGGACCCGGCTCGCGCGGTGGCGCGTGGTCCCGTACCTCGTGCTGCTGCTCGCGTTCTTCGCGGGAGTCCTCCACTCCGGCGTCGTGAGCGCGAGCACGGGCTGGGGCGCGACGTTCGGCGTCCTCGTCGGTGTTGTCGCGGGCGTGCTCGGACTGCGCCGCTCCCGCCGGACGGCGCAGGCGTGAGCCTCGCGACCTTCGAGACCCCGACGGGCCCGGTCGAGCTGCGCCACGCGCGGGCGGGCGACGTCCTGGGGATCGTGGCGATGCTGCACGACGACCAGATCGCCGCGGACCGCGACTCGGTGCGCGACGCGGAGGACGAGGCGGTCTACCTGGCCGCGTTCGCGCGGATCGAGGCCGACCCGTCCTCGGAACTGTTCGTCCTGACCGACGCCGACGGCACGCTCGTCGGGACGCTGCAGTTCAACGTCCTGCCGGGGTTGTCCCGGCGCGGGTCGGACCGCGCGCAACTCGAGGCGGTGCGCATCGACTCCGCACGGCGGGGCGGTGGTCTCGGGTCGCAGTTCATCGGCTGGGCGATCGAGGAGGCCCGCCGACGCGGGTGCGGGCACGTCCAGCTGACCAGCGACGCGCGCCGCGTCGACGCCCGCCGGTTCTACGAACGGCTGGGTTTCGTCGCGTCGCACGTCGGGATGAAGCGCGAGCTCTGACCTGCGGGAGCAGCACGACCTCGCCGCCGGCGTGACCTTCCCGGACGAACTCCAGGGCCGCGCGGGCCTGGGCCGGCGGGAACGTCCGCGCGACGGGCAGGGACGACTCACCACGCCCCAGCGCCCCGACGAGACCGGCCCGGGCGGCGGCGCGGAACTCCGTGCTCATGACCGACCCGACCCCGGGTCGGTCCGCTCCATCCCGCGCGAGGAGTCCTGGGGCGGACCCACCCGGCCGAGAACCGGCTCGTGACGGGGTCCACGACCGTCCTGGCCAGGAGGCAGAGCGTCTGGCCGTGGGTGGCGAACAACTCGTCGCGGGAGTCGAACCGGCCGAGGTCGGCGACGACCCGGTCGGCCAACCCGGCGGCCCCGTCGTGGCCGCCGCGCGCGCACCCCCCGGCGCAGTCCTCCAGCGAGACGGCCCCGCGGGCGAGGGCCTCGAAGAGCGTCTCGCCGTCCCGGTTCGTGAAGGCCGCAACCCCGGCGTCCGGGGGTGCGAAGAGGTGCGAGGCCGGCACCCAGGAACCCTCCACCCGGAACTCCGGCCAGGCCAGGACGACGACGTCCGGCACGAACCGGTGCAGGCGCGGGAACCTCGGGTACCAGAACCGCCCGTCGACGAGCAGCCCACGGCACCGGGTCGCGACGTCGAGCGAGCGCGCCGTGGCCTCGAGCACGGCCATCCGCTGGCTGCACGACCCCCTGCCCCTACGCAGGGTCACCGACGCGGGCTGCAGTTCGTCGAGGGCGTAGACCGGGCGCACGGCCGCCGAGACCAGAGCGTGGGCCGAGCGCAGGCGCTCCCGCTCGTCCCCGCCGCGGGTCCGCGCCGCGAGGTTCCGCACCGCCTCGGCGGAGTGGTCGAGGACGGCGGTGGGCTCACGACTCCCCGCCGCCTCCCGGGCGGGGTCCGGATCCCAGGGCAGCCACCACGGGGTGCTCAGGCGCGTCGTCACGGTCCCAGCATGGCCCGTCCGGTCGCGCTCAAGGTCACCCGTTCGGCCGTCGATGCGGAGGGTTCACCCCCGAGGAGGAACCCGTGCCCGCTCAGAACCCCGGAACCCGACGGCTGCTCGCCGACCGTTCGATGACGACCAAGATCGCCGCCGCCGTCCTGGCCGCGTCGACCGTCGCGGTCGGTGTCGGCGCCGTGGGTCTGGTCGGCATGCAGCGCGCCCAGGCCGAGGTGGTGAAGATCAGCGACCAGCACGTGGCGGGGATGGCGGACATCTCCACCGCGCGCGGCGCGATCACCGCCCAGTACCGCGCGGAGTTCCTGGCCCTCATCCCCGGGGCGGACGTCCCGGCCTCCGTCCAGTCGGCCCACGAGGCGGACGCGGCCCTCACGAAGGCCCTCGACAGCTACGAGGCCCACGGCTCGGCCGGCGCGTCGTCGGCCGCCGTGCGGGACCTGCGCACCTCCTACGGCGACTACGCCGCGCTGCGCGACGTCATGGTGCTGCGGCAGGCGCCGCCCAGCGGTTTCCAGATGCCCGCGGGTGATCAGATCGGGGCCCGCTTCGGTGCGGCCGAGGACGGCTTCAACGCGGCCATCGTCACCCTGCAGGCGGACGAGACGCGTCAGGCCGCGGCCGGCCGGGCCGCCGCCGAGCAGGCCGTCCGCCGGGCCGGGACGATCGTCCTCGCCGTGCTGGTCGGCGGGCTCCTGCTGTCCGGAGCCATCGGCCTGGCCGTCCTGCGGCTGATCCGCCGCCAGCTCGACAGCGTCGCGACCGCCCTCGACGCCGTCGCCGAGGGCGATCTCACCGTCGCCGCCGAGGTCCACTCCGCCGACGAGCTCGGGGCGATGGCCGGGGCGGTCAACCGCGCCCGCGACGGCATCCGCTCCGTGGTCTCCCGGATGGCCGCCTCGGCGGCCGACCTGGCCGGGTCCTCGCAGCAGCTGACGTCCGTGGCCGGCGAGCTGTCCCACGGGGCGCAGGAGTCCGCCGCGCAGGCCCAGGTCGTCTCCGCCGCCACCGGGGAGATCTCCGCCAACATCGCCACGGTGGCCGCCGCCGGGGAGGAGATGACGTCCGCGATCCGGGAGATCTCCAGCGCCACCGCCGAGGCGTCCTCCACCGCGAGCACCGCCGTGGCCTCCGCCGACGAGGCCAACGCGACCATCCAGCGCCTCGGCACCTCCAGCCGGGAGATCGGTGACGTCGTCAAGCTCATCACCTCGATCGCCGAGCAGACGAACCTCCTCGCCCTCAACGCGACCATCGAGGCCGCCCGGGCCGGTGAGATGGGCAAGGGTTTCGCCGTGGTCGCCGGCGAGGTCAAGGAACTCGCGCAGCAGACGGCGCGGGCGACGGAGGAGATCGTGTCCCGGGTGGGTGCGACGCAGACCGACGCGGAGGCCGCGTCGGTCGTCATCGGGCAGATCGCCGAGGTCATCGCCCGCATCGACGGCCTGCAGGCGACCATCGCCGCCGCCGTGGAGGAGCAGTCCGCGACCACGTCGGAGATGGTCCGCAACGTCAACGAGGTCGCGACCGGGTCGCAGGAGATCTCCACGAACATCTCCGGCATCGCCGCGGCCGCGTCGCGCACCACCGACAGCGCGGGGGCGACGGCGACGGCGGCGGCGGAGGTCTCCCGGGCGGCCGGGGACCTCACCGCGCTCGTCGCGACCTTCCGGGTCTAGTCGGCGACCGGCGGCGAGGCCACTGCCTCGTCGCCCTCACCCTGGCCCTCGTCCTGGAGGGCCGCCAGCAGCCGTCCCAGCACGGCGACGACCCCGGGCAGCGCCGCCTGGTCCTGCGGACTCAGGCGGTCCGCCGCGGTGGCCAGGGTCGTCGCGCTCGCCCGGTCGTAGCGGGCCAGCAGCGACCGCGCGGAACCCGTCGCGCTGACGTTGACCACCCGCAGGTCACCGCCGGCGGAGGACCGCTCGGTGAGACCGGCGACCCCCGTGACGCGCAACAGGTTGCTGACGGTGGACCGCGCCAGGTGCAGGGTCTCGGCCAACTGGCTCGGGGTCAGCGGGCCACGGTCGGTCAGGACGCGCAGCAGCTCGACCTGGGCCTCGGGGAGGTCCGGCAGGTCGGCCAGCTCGCGGCTGCGCCGCAACACCCTGCGGCGCAACGGTCCCAGCAGGACCGAGAGATCAGCCGCGGTGGAGGTGTCGTCGCGCACACCCTCATCCTGCCCCGGGGGTCCGCTTGACCCCAAATGGTTTTGCGCGCAAAATCATCGCGTGACGAACCACCGCGTGCCGACGCCCACGCCCAGCGACCCCACACCCCCGCAGGACCTCGACGGACTGGTCGGGCACCGGTTCGTCTACACCTACGCCAACGGCTGGCAGTACGAGATGTACGTCAAGAACGAGCGCACCATCGACTACCGCATCCACTCCGGGATGGTCGGCGGGAGGTGGGTCAAGGACCAGGAGGTCGACCTCGTCCAGCTCGACGAGGACAGCTTCAAGCTCTCCTGGAACGAACCGACCGGGACGTCGGTCGTGGTCAACGTCATGCCGGGACGACGCCGCCTGCACGGCACCATCTTCTTCCCCCGCTGGGTGGAGGAGGACGGGTCCAGGACCGTGCTGTTCCAGAACGACCACCTGCCCCTGATGCGGCGCTACCGCGACGCCGGGCCCACCTACCCGATCCTCGTCGTCCCCGAGTTCGCCCGGATCACGTTCTTCGAGCACGTCGGCACCGACGACGACACCGTCGTCTCCGTCGCCCCCGGCGACCTGCCCGCCGACTTCACCGCGCAGGAGAACTGAGGTGGCCCCGACCGGGCACACCCGGCGGATCACCACCGGCGACGGGCTCACGCTCGCCGTCCACGGCTGGGACGGTTCCGGCGCCGGGGCGCAGGCCCACCCGGTCCTGCTGCACCACGGTTTCAGTTCCAGCACGTCCGTGGAGTGGCCGCGCTCCGGGCTCCTGGACGCCCTGCTCGCCACCGGGCGCCGGGTCGTCGCGGTGGACGCCCGCGGTCACGGGGCGTCGGACAAGCCCCACGACGCGGCACGCTACGGCGAGGCCCGGATGGCCGCCGACGTGATCGACGTCCTCGACGCCCTGGACCTGGCGCAGGTCGACCTCGTCGGGTACTCGATGGGGTCGGTCGTCTCGCTGCTGGTGGCCTCGACCCACCCGGACCGCGTCCACCGCCTCGCCGTGGGCGGTGTCGGCGCGGGGATCGTCGAGGTCGGCGGGGTGGACACCCGTGCCCTCTCCTCCGCCCGCCTCGCCGAGGCGCTGCGATCACCCGACCCTGCCACGATCACCGACCCGATGGTCCGGGGGTTCCGCGAGTTCGCCGAGCAGGCCGGCAACGACCTGCCGGCCCTGGCCGCCCAGGCCGACGCCGTGCACGCCTCCCCCCTCGCGCTGGGCCGGATCACCGCACCCACGCTGGTCCTGGCCGGCGACGCCGACCCCCTCGCGCAGCGCCCGGAGGTGCTCGTCGCCGCCGTCCCGGGAGCCCGGCTCCAGCTGGTCCGGGGTGACCACGGCGCAGCCCTCACCGACCCCCGGTTCGCCGCCGGGATCGCCGGGTTCCTGACCCCGTGACGGCCGACTGACGGTTTCAGCGGGCAGGAAGGCGCCGGACTTCCTACCGTTCGGGGTACCGGGACCACCGGTGACCACCGTGGAGAAGGAGCGGGACATGTCCATCGCGGACAAGGCCAAGAACGTCGTGCAGCAGACCGTCGGCAAGGCCGAGGAAGCCGTCGGGAAGAAGACCGACGACGCGGAGCTGACGGCGCAGGGCGAGAAGGACCAGACGATGGGTTCCGCACGTCAGAGCGTCGAGAAGACCAAGGACGCCCTCGACGAGAAGTGACGGTCGAGAACGGCAGGGGCTGACTCCTCCCGGGGTCAGCCCCTCCTCACGTCCGGGACCGCACGAAGCTCACTCCCACTCGATGGTGCCCGGCGGCTTGCTCGTGACGTCGAGCACCACGCGGTTCACCTCGGGCACCTCGTTGGTGATCCGGGTCGAGATCTTCGCAAGCACGTCGTAGGGCAGCCGCGTCCAGTCCGCCGTCATGGCGTCCTCCGAGGACACCGGACGCAGCACGATCGGGTGGCCGTAGGTCCGGCCGTCGCCCTGGACCCCGACGGAGCGGACGTCGGCGAGGAGCACGACGGGGCACTGCCAGATGTCGCGGTCGAGACCGGCCGCGGTGAGCTCCGCCCGGGCGATGGCGTCCGCGGAACGCAGGATCTCGAGGCGTTCCGGGGTCACCGCCCCGACGATGCGGATCGCGAGTCCCGGACCGGGGAACGGCTGGCGGTAGACCATCGCCTCGGGCAGACCGAGCTGCACACCGACCGCACGCACCTCGTCCTTGAACAGCGCCCGCAGCGGCTCGACGAGTTCGAAGGCGAGGTCGTCCGGCAGCCCGCCGACGTTGTGGTGGCTCTTGATCGTCGCCGCGCCGGTGCCGCCACCGGACTCGACGACGTCGGGGTACAGGGTGCCCTGCACGAGGAACTTGACCTCGCCGCCGGCCGCACCTTCAGCCTCGACGACGTCGCGGGCGGCCTGCTCGAAGACGCGGATGAACTCGCGGCCGATGATCTTCCGCTTCTGCTCGGGGTCGCTGACCCCGTCCAGCGCCTCCGCGAAGCGCTGGACCGCGTCGACGACGTGCAGCTTCACGCCGGTGGAGGCGACGAAGTCCTTCTCGACCTGCTCCGACTCCCCCGCGCGCAGCAGACCGTGGTCGACGAAGACGCAGGTCAGCTGGTCGCCCACGGCGCGCTGCACCAGGGCCCCGGCGACGGCGGAGTCGACGCCGCCGGAGAGGGCGCAGATGACCTTGCCGTCACCGATCTGCGCCCTGATCCGCGCGACCTGCTCCTCGATGACGTTGCCGGTCGTCCAGTCCGGGTCGATGCGGGCACCGTTGCGCAGGAAGTTCACCAGGACGTCCTGGCCGTGCGTGGAGTGCTTGACCTCCGGGTGCCACTGCACGCCGTAGAGGCGGCGCTCGTCGTCCTCGAAGGCCGCGACGGGGGTACCGGCCGAGGACGCGGTCACCCGGAAACCCTCGGGTGCGCGGGACACGCTGTCCCCGTGGGACATCCACACCGACTGCTCGGTCGGCTGGTCGTGCAGCAGCGTCGAGTCGTCGGCGTCGCTCAGGTTGGCGACGGTGCCGCCGTACTCGCGCTGACCGGTCTGGGCGACCTCGCCGCCCAACGCCTTGGCCATGGCCTGGAAGCCGTAGCAGATCCCCAGGACGGGGACCCCGGCCTCGAAGAGGGAGGCGTCGACCTGCGGGGCGCCCTCGGCGTACACGCTGGACGGGCCGCCGGAGAGGATCACCGCCGCGGGGTTCTTGGCGAGGATCTCGGCCACCGGCATGGAACTGGGGACGATCTCGGAGTAGGTGTCCGCCTCACGGACCCGACGCGCGATGAGCTGCGCGTACTGGGCTCCGTAGTCGACGACGAGCACGGGGCGGTGCGCGCGTTCCGCACCCACCTCGGCGAGTTCGATCTCAGGCTGGTCCTGGGGCTGGCTCTCGGGCGCATCCGGCGTCACGACCCAAGGGTAGCCGCGTGCGGGACCCCGTTCCTCCCCCGCGATCGTGGACGCCGGTTTAACGTGTGGGCACGGGTACGGGAATGCGATTACCGTCGTTGCTCGTGCGCTCCCTCCCGCTGAGCGATCCCGGAACCCCCGACGTCACCTCCCCCCTGCGCTTCCTGCTGCACACCGCGGCGCTGCAGTGGGCTCCGATGGTGATCGGCTCGGGCGTCGGGACCGTGTGGCTCCTCTCCCAGGCCGTCCTCCCCGCCGCCATCGGCAAGGCGATCGACGAGGGCGTGGTCGCCGGTGACCCCACCGCGCTCACCCGGTGGGCGCTGGTCGTCCTGGGCCTCGCCGTGATCACCGCGACGGCCGCGATCGTGCGCCACCGCTACGGCGTCACCAACTGGCTGACCGCCTGCTTCCGCACGCTGCAGCAGGTCGGGCGGCACACCGCCCACGCGGGGACCGCCGTCACGGAGAAGCTCCCCCAGGGCGAGGTGCTCGCCTCCATCGCCTCCGACGGGCCCCGCCTCGCCGACGCCTTCGACGTCACCCAGCGCGCCGTCGCCTCGCTCGCGGCCGTCGCCGTCGTCGCCGTCCTGGTGCTGCGCACCTCGGTGCCGCTCGGGCTCGTCGTCCTCGTCGGGGTGCCCGTCATCATGGCGTTCCTGCTCCTCCTCCTGCGGCCGCTGCAGGACCGTCAGCGCCTGCACCGCAAGCTGTCCGGTGAACTGACGTCGATCGGCACCGACACCGTGCGGGGTCTGCGGATCCTGCGCGGGATCGGCGGCGAGGAGGTCTTCCTCGGCCGCTACCGGGCCAAGAGCCAGCAGGTCCGCGCGGCGGGCGTGCGCGTCGCGACCTGGGAGTCGGCGCTGGAGGCGCTGCAGATCCTCGTGCCCGGCCTCCTCGTCGCCGCGCTCGTGTGGGCCGGGGCGCGGGCCACCGTGCGGGGCGAGATCACCCCCGGTGACCTCATCGCCCTCTACGGCTACGCCGCGTTCCTCACCTCACCGCTGCGCATGCTGGTGGAGGCCGCCGACAAGTACGCCCGCGCGCTCGTCGCGGCCCGGCGCCTCATCACGCTGCTCGAGGTCCCGCCCGCGGTGCACGACACCGGGCACGCCGTCAGCCCCGGCGGGGACCTCGCCGACCCGGAGTCCGGGGTCGTCGCCGACGCCGGTCACCTCACCGCCGTCGTCTGCGACCCGCCGGAGGACGCCGCGGTCCTGGCCCGCCGCCTCACCCGCTTCGACGACGACACCCGCGCCACCTTCGGCGGGACGGCCCTGCTCGACATGCCCGTCACCGACGTCCGCCGGCGCGTGCTGCTGGCCGAGGACGACGCGCAGCTCTTCAGCGGGACGATCCGCGAGCAGGTCGACCCCGAGGCCGCCCACGCCGACACCGAAGTGCTCGACGCCCTGCAGATCGCCGACGCCGTCGAGATCCTGGACCTCGTCGACGGCGGTCTCGCCGGGACCGTCACCGAACGCGGCCGCTCGCTGTCCGGGGGACAGCGCCAGCGCCTCGCCCTGGCCCGGGTGCTGCTGCGCGAGCCGGAGGCCCTGGTCCTGGTGGAACCCACCAGTGCCGTCGACGCGCACACCGAGGCCCGGATCGCCGGGCGGTTGCGCACCGCCCGCGCCGGACGGACGACCGTCGTCGCGACGGCCAGCCCGCTCGTCCTGCCGCAGGTCGACAGCGTCTGCTGGGTGCGCGACGGCCACGTCGTCGCCCGCGGGACGCACGCCGAACTGCTCGACCGCGACGCCCGGTACCGGCGTTTCGTCACCCGCGACGCGGGTGTCCCCGTGCCGCGGGGCGCGAAGTCCGACGTGGAGGGAATGGCATGAGCGAACGGACCACCGAGCCGACGACACTGCCCGTCGCCGACCGCGCGCAGGTGCTGCGCGACGTGAAGCGCCTGATGACCCAGAACCGCGGGCCGGGCCTGCGGATGCTCGGCCTGCACGCCCTCGCCGCGCTGGCCGGCCTCGCCGGGCCGTTCCTGCTGGGCCGCCTCGTCGACGACGTCGTCACCGCCCTGGGCGCGCGGACACCGCTGGCCGACGTCACCTCCAAGATCGACACCGCCGTGGCCGTCCTCGTCGGTGCCGTCGTCGTGCAGGCCGTGCTCGCGCGGCTGGCCCGGAAGCGCTCGCTCGTCCTGGCCGAAGGGGTCTTCGCGCAACTGCGCGAGGAGTTCCTGACCCGCGCCACGGCGCTGCCGCTGTCCGTGGTGGAACAGGCCGGCACCGGGGACCTGGTGTCGCGCACCACCAACGACGTCGACGCGTTGAGCTACACCGTCCGCTACGGCGCCCCGGCGATCCTCGTCGCGTCGGTGACCTCGGTGCTCACCGTGATCGCCGCCGTGTTCTCCGGACCGCTGGTGGCCCTGGCGATCGTCGCCGGCCTCCCCGGGTTGTGGTTCGCCACCCGCTGGTACCTGAAGCGCGCCCCGCAGGGCTACGCCGCCGAACGGGCCGAGTGGGGCCGGATCTCCACGACGCTCGGCGAGAACGTCGAGAACGTCCGCACCGTGGAGGCGCTGAACCTCGCCGACCACCGCGTGCACCTCGTCGACGACGTCATCGGCGCCACCGTGCGGCGCGAGCGCTACACCCTGTCGCTGCGCACCGTGTGGTTCCCCAGCATCGAGATGTCCTACCTGCTGCCCGTCGTCGTCGCGTTGCTCTGGGGCGGCCTCCTCGTCCGGCACGACCTGCAGAGCGTCGGTCAGGTCACCACCGTCGTGCTCTACCTGCGCCAGCTCGTCGGCCCCGTCAACGAACTCCTCGCCTGGTGGGACGAACTGCAGGTCGGGCAGGCCTCCTTCGCCCGGGTCGTCGGGCTCAGCGCCGTCGACGCCGACCGGGTCGAGAGCTCCGACCGTCCCGTCCACGACGAGATCGCCGCGGACGCCGTCGGGTTCGAGTACAGCCCCGGACGCCCTGTCCTGCACGGGGTCTCGCTGGCCCTGGAACCGGGCGAACGGCTCGCCATCGTCGGCCCGACCGGCGCGGGCAAGTCGACGCTGGGCCGGCTGCTGGCCGGGATCAACCCGCCCACCCACGGTTCGGTGCAGGTCGGCGGCGCGGAGGTCACCGGGTTGCCGCTGGACGAACTGCGCTCGCGGATCGCCCTGGTCACCCAGGAACGGCACGTGTTCGCCGCGACCCTGCGCGACAACACCGCCCTCGCCGCCCCGGGGTCCTCCGACGCCGTCGTCCGCGAGGCGCTCGCGGCGGTCGACGCCCTCGGCTGGGTCGAGGCCCTGCCCGAGGGGCTCGACACCCCCGTCGGCGAGAACGGCCTCACGTTGTCGGCCGCGCAGGCCCAGCAGGTCGCCCTCGCCCGGTTGGTGCTGGCCGACCCGCACACCCTCGTCCTCGACGAGGCGACGTCGCTGCTCGACCCCAACGCCGCCCGCCACCTCGAACGCTCCCTCGCCGCGGTGCTCGAGGGCCGGACGACCGTCGCCATCGCCCACCGCCTGCACACCGCCCACGACGCCGACCGGATCGCCGTGGTCGAAGGCGGCCGGATCACCGAGCTCGGCACCCACCACGAACTGGTCGACGCCGGCGGTCCCTACGCCGACCTGTGGCGTTCCTGGCACGGCGAGGCCTGACCCCGCCGCGTTACGATCGGGGACGTTCACTCTCAGGGCTCCGGTGCGTCAGAGGTGGGGAGGCGCACCCGCACCACTGGAGCCTGCCCTGTGACGAGCCCACCCGTCTCCCTGCGCTCGCGCTACTCGCGACTGCCCGAGATCGCCGGTCGCACCTACCTCGCGACCACCGCCCTCGGACGACTCCCCGTCGCGATGGCCCCGCTCGCGATCCTCGCGCTGGTCACCTCCACCAGCGGCTCCGTCGCCGTCGGCGGCATCGCCAGCGCCTGCTCCGCCCTCGGTGAAGCCCTCGGCGTGCCCGTCGTCGGCGCGCTCGCCGACCGGCGCGGGCAGCGGGCCGTGCTGCTGAGCGTCGTCGCCCTGCACCTCCTCGCGCTCGGCGGCCTGTTCGCCGCCCTCGCCTCCGGCGGCCCCTGGACGCCCCTGGCCGCGGCCGGCGTCGGTCTCACCCTGCCCTCGGTGAGCGGTTTCTCCCGCGCCCGCTGGCTGCGGATGACCGCCGACGGCGACGAGCGCTCCACCGCGTTCGCCTTCGAGGGCACCGTCGACGAGGCGGCGTTCATCCTCGGTCCCGCCCTCGTCGGGGTCATCGGGGTGCTGATCAACCCGACGGCCGCCCTGCTCGCCACCGCCGGGCTGAGCGCCGTCTTCGTGTCGGCCTTCGCCTGCCACCGCAGCCACCGGATCACCGCCCCCGCGCGCCGCGCAGGACGTCCCCGACCCGCGCGGGTCCCCGGCGTCGTGCTCGTCCCGGTGCTCGCGATGCTCGCGATGGGCGCCGTCTTCGGCGCGACCCAGACCGGGGTCACGGCCGCCGCGGAGGCGGTCGGCTCCCCCTCGACCGGCTCGCTGGTCTACGCCCTCTCCGCGATCGGGTCGACGGCGACGACGGTCTGCCTCGTCCTGCTGCCCAGGACCTTCGGCCTGCGCGCGCGCTGGACCGTCTGCGGGGCGGGACTGCTGCTCGGGGCGGGCCTCATGGCCCTGGCCGCGGACTCGCTCGGCGCACTGTCCCTCGCCGTCCTCGTGATGGGCGTCTTCGTCGGGCCGACGCTGGTCACGGTCAACACCATCGCCGCCACGCTCGTCGACGCCGAACGCGGAGCGTTCCTCATGGCCCTGCTGAGTTCCGGGGTGGTGCTCGGCATCGCCACCGGCGCAGCGCTGGGCGGCGCGCTCGCCGAGGGGTTCGGCCCCGCGTGGGGGTTCACCGTCGTCGCCGCGGCCGCCGTGCTGCTGCTCGTGCTGGCCCCGCTCGCCCCGACCCGCCGCTGACCGGCGGAAACAACACTCTCCGCCCTCTCAGAGCGCGTTCGAGGGCGGAAAGTGTTGTTTCCGCGGGGAAGTGGGGGATCGCGTCAGGCGGTGAGCTCGGCGTAGTCGACGCCGGTCCACTCCACCGACCGGGCCCACAACCAGGCGGCGTCCGCGGTGTCGTAGGCCGCGGCGCTCGCCGCCACCAGCACGGGGAAACCGCGCCACTCGTTGCGTCCGTCGGGGCCGAAGTACTCCCCGCCGAGGACGTCGGGATCGGTCGCGGCGCGCAGCAACGGCCACGCCCCCTGCGCCGGCGGCTGCCCGATCGCCCGGCCGAAGACGGAGCCCAGGGCCTCGCCGAACCGGTTGCCGCCCAGCGGGGTGTTCTTCCACAGGCTGGTGTCGGACAACCCCGGGTGCGCGGCCACCGAGACGATGCCGGCGTCGACGGCGAGCGCCCGACGCTGCAGCTCGAACCCGAACAGCAGGTTCGAGAGCTTGGACTGCCCGTAGGCGAACCACTTCTGGTAGCTGCGTTCGCTCTGGTAGTTCTTCCGGTTCAGCCGG
Source organism: Kineococcus sp. AC630 (assembly GCF_979255925.1). Lineage (NCBI taxonomy): Bacteria > Bacillati > Actinomycetota > Actinomycetes > Kineosporiales > Kineosporiaceae > Kineococcus > Kineococcus sp. AC630. The sequence continues at coordinate 116,473 of NZ_CEEDMJ010000002.1, read as the reverse complement.
CCGAACTTGTGGGCGACGCTCGCGACGGAGACGACCCGGGCCCCGCCGCCCGCGAGCAGCGCGGGCAGCAGCAGGCCGGTGAAGGCGAAGTGCCCCAGGTGGTTCGTGCCCACCTGGGTCTCGAAACCGTCCACCGTCCGCCCGAACGGCGGCGCCATGACCCCGGCGTTGTTGACCAGGACGTCGATGCTGGACCGGCGGTGCAGGACGTCGCTGGCGGCCCGGCGGACGCTGGCGAGGTCGGCGACGTCGAGCGGGATGACCTCGACGGTCGGCTCCACGCCGGAGTCGCGGACCTCGGCGGTCAGCTGCGCGAGCGCCGCCCGGCCACGTTCGGCGTTGCGGCACGCCAGCAGGACGTCGGCGCCGCGGCGGGCGAACTCCGTCGCGACCTGCAGACCGAGCCCGCTGTTCGCGCCGGTGACCAGGACCGTCCGCCCCTCCTGCCGGCCGATGGCGTCGGGCGTCCAGGGGGCGGTGTCCTGCTGCGGCACAGTGAGTTCCGTTCGGTCAGGAGGTCGGTTCAGGCAGGCTGGTAGGGCGAGACGACGACCTCGATGCGCTGGAACTCCTTGAGGTCGGAGTACCCCGTCGTGGCCATCGAGCGGCGCAGCGCACCCATGAGGTTCGTCGTGCCGTCGGCGACGCGACCCGGACCGTTGAGGATCTCGGCCAGGGGCGCGGAGGTGCCGACGTGGACGCGCTCACCGCGGGGCAGCACCGCGTGGTGGGCCTCGGGGCCCCAGTGCCAGCCGCGGCCGGGAGCCTCGGTGGCCCGGGCCAGCGACGCGCCGAGCATGACGGCGTCCGCACCGCAGGCGATGGCCTTGACGATGTCTCCGGAGGTCCCGACGCCGCCGTCGGCGATGACGTGGACGTAGCGTCCACCGGACTCGTCCATGTAGTCGCGGCGGGCCGCGGCGACGTCGGCGACGGCCGAGGCCATCGGCGCGTGGATGCCCAGCGCCTTGCGCGTGGTGTGGGCCGCTCCCCCGCCGAACCCGACGAGGACCCCGGCCGCACCGGTGCGCATGAGGTGCAGCGCCGCGGTGTACCCGGCGGCACCGCCGACGACGACGGGGACGTCGAGCTCGTAGATGAAGCGCTTGAGGTTCAGCGGTTCGCTGCTGCCCGAGACGTGCTCGGCCGAGACCGTCGTGCCGCGGATGACGAAGAGGTCGACCCCGGCGTCCACGACGACCTTCCAGAACTCCTGCGTCCGCTGCGGGGAGAGCGCGCCGGCGACGGTGACCCCGGCGGCGCGGATCTCGGCGAGGCGGCTGGTGATGAGTTCCGGCTTCACCGGTTCCGCGTAGATCTCCTGCATGCGCGGGGTCGCGACGGCGGGGTCGAGGGCGGCGATCTCGGCGAGCAGCGGTTCCGGATCCTCGTAGCGGGTCCAGAGGCCCTCGAGGTCGAGGACGCCGAGGCCCCCGAGCTTGCCGAGGGCGACGGCCGTCGCCGGCGAGGCCACGGAGTCCATCGGCGCGCTCATCACGGGGATGTCGAAGTGGTACGCGTCGATCTGCCACGTCGTGGAGACGTCTTCGGGGTCGCGGGTACGGCGGCTGGGGACGACAGCGATGTCGTCGAAGCTGTAGGCGCGACGCCCCCGCTTACCGCGGCCGATCTCGATCTCAGACACCCGGCAAGGCTACCCGCTGGAGACCCCGCGACGATCCGCGCCGCGGGGCCCCCTGCCGGGCGGGCGGGTCAGCGACCGCCGTAGTTCGGTGCCTCGACGGTCATCTGGATGTCGTGCGGGTGCGACTCCTTCAACCCGGCCGGGGTGATCCGGACGAAGGTCCCGACCTGCTGGAGCTCCGGGACGGTGCGCGCACCGGCGTAGAACATCGACTGGCGCAGCCCGCCGACGAGCTGGTGCGCCACGGCCGAGAGCGGGCCGCGGTAGGGGACCTGGCCCTCGACACCCTCGGGGACGAAGAGGCTGTCGGAGGCGACGTCGTTCTGGAAGTAGCGGTCCTTGGAGAAGGAACGCCCGCCCTGCCGGGTCTGCTGGGCCCCGAGGGAGCCCATGCCGCGGTAGCTCTTGAACTGCTTGCCGTTGATGAACACCAGGTCGCCCGGGCTCTCGTCGCACCCGGCGAGCAGCGAGCCGAGCATGACGGTGTCGGCGCCGGCGACGAGGGCCTTGGCGATGTCGCCGGAGTACTGCAGGCCACCGTCGCCGATGACCGGCACCCCGACGGGCTTCGCGGCGCGCGAGGCCTCGTAGATCGCGGTCACCTGCGGAACGCCGACCCCGGCGACGACGCGGGTGGTGCAGATCGACCCGGGCCCGACACCGACCTTGATGCCGTCGACCCCGGCGTCCACGAGCGCCTGCGCGGCCGTGCGGGTCGCGACGTTGCCGCCGACGACGTCGACGTGCGCGGCGGCGCTGTCGTTCTTGAGCCGGGAGATCATCTCGAGCACGGCCTTGGAGTGCCCGTGCGCCATGTCGACCACGAGCACGTCCACGCCCGCGTCGACGAGGCCCATCGCGCGCTTCCAGGCGTCCTCGAAGATGCCGATCGCGGCGGCGACCCGCAGCCGGCCGTCGTCGTCCTTCGTGGCCAGCGGGTACTGCTCCGACTTCACGTAGTCCTTGACCGTGATCAGGCCGGTCAGGCGGTTGCGGGAGTCGACGATCGGGAGCTTCTCGATCTTGTGCTGACGCAGCAGCTGCATCGCGTCGTCGGTGGAGATGCCGACGGGCGCGGTGACCAGCGGGGGCTTCGTCATGACCTCGTGCACGGGGCGCGAGAAGTCGCTCTCGAAGCGCAGGTCGCGGTTGGTGACGATGCCGACGAGGCGGCCGTCGGCGTCCACGACCGGCACGCCGGAGATGCGGTAGCGCCCGCAGAGGGCGTCCACGTCGGCGAGGGTCGCGTCCGGGGTGGTCGTGACGGGCTGGGTGACCATGCCCGACTCCGACCGCTTCACGAGGTCGACCTGGGCGGCCTGCTCCTCGGCGGAGAGGTTGCGGTGCAGGACGCCGAGACCACCCTGACGGGCCATCGCGATGGCCATCCGGGACTCGGTGACGGTGTCCATGGCGGAACTCAGCAGCGGGATCCGCAGGCTGACGCGCTTGGACACCTTGGTCGAGGTCTCGACCTCGGACGGGATGACGTCCGACTCGCCCGGCAGCAGCAGGACGTCGTCGTAGGTCAGGCCCACGAACCCGAAGGGGTCGTGGTGCTCGGCAGGGGATTCGACGGAAGGTTTGTCCTCGGACCGCACGCTCACCCCCCGATGCTACGACCCGGCGGACGCCGTCCCGGACGCCGTCTCGGACGGATCGACGACGTCGGGGCTCGGCTCGGCTCCCGCGCTGGGCGAGGGCTCCACCACGACGGGCAGCGTCGGGGTCACGACCTCGACCGGATCGGGCACCACCGGCGGGGCGGTGTCGGTCACCGGGGCCGAGGGCGGCGGGACCACCGGGTCCGTCGTCGTGGACGGCGGTGCCTCCGGGCTGGTGGTGGTCTCCGTGGGGGCCGTCGACGTCCCCGGGTCGCTCGGCGAGCCCGTCGAGGGATCGCTCGGGCTCTGCGTCGGGGTGTCCGTCGGGGGCTGCGTGACCGTCGGCGGCGTGGTGACGCTGCCCGACGGCACCTCGGTGACCACGGGTGGGACGTAGGGCGGGACCACGGGGTTCGAGGACGACGAGGACGACGACGACGACGAACCGGAACCCCGGCCCGGCGAGGACGTGGAGCCCCCGGGAGCGCCGCCCGAGGTCCCCGTCGCCGTCCCGGTGGCGCCGGTGGGCGCGGTGGTGGGCACCGGGGTCTGGGTCGGGACCCAGGGCGTGGAGCTCGGCGACGCCGTCGGCGACGCGGCGTTCACGACGTCCGTCAGGGACGTCCCCGACGGCGTCGGCGTGGGCGCGGCGGACGAGGGCGTGGGTGCGCTCGTCGGACCCACCGCGGTGCCGTCGACGTCGGACTGCAGGTCGTCGAGCTTCGCGGTGACCGTCGCGGCCAGCGTGGCGTCGATGTCGTCGGAGGCGTCGATCTGCCGGGACAGGTTCCGGACCCGGGCCAGGGCCGACTCGCTGTCGCCGGCCTGCACCTCGATGTCCGCCTGCGCCAGTTCGCGCTTGACCCGGTCCGTCGGGGTGCCGCCGAAGGCACGGAACACCGTGTCGGGGAACCAGCCCGGCAGCTGCACGGCCGCGGAGCTGCCGGTCCGGCCGTCCTGGCCCGCGATCGAGCCCGCGCCGGTCGCCGCGGCGGCGGCGGTACCGCCGAGCAGGGCGAGGACGGCGGCCGCGGCGGCACCGCCGTGACCGATCCGGCGCAGCGTGCGACGGGAGGCGAGCAGCACCCGTGGGGCGGGCACCGGGGCCGGGAGGCCCTCGACCTCGAGGGCGAGGTCGGGCACCTGCACCGGCCGCACCCCGGCGGTCAGGGGGTCGGCGTGCAGCGCGTAGGAGTCCAGCAGCCGCGCGACGGCGTCGCGCAGGTCGGCGTCGGTGGTGTCGTGGCTGCCGAGGCGGTCCAGCAGGGCGTCCGTGGCCAGCAGGTCGGGCACGGAGACGAAGGCGTCGTCCACGTCCCCCCCTCCCCGGCCGACCGGGTCGTCCACGTCGTTCGTGTCGTTCGCGTCGTTCGTGTCGTTCGTGGCGGAGCCGCGGACGCCGCGGAGGTGTCCGGCCCGCAGGTGGCCGTCGCGCAGGTGTCCCCGTCCGCCGGTGCCGGCGGTGGTCTCGTCGTCGGGCCCGTGGCCCGGGCGGTCGTCGTCGCTCACGGGGCGACCCGCAGCGTGAGGTCCTCGCTGGCGATCTTGCGCAGCTTCTGCATCGCGCGGTGCTGGGCGACGCGCACGGCGCCGGCGGTCATGTCCAACGCACGTCCGGTCTCCTCGGCCGACATCCCGGCCCCCACGCGCAGCGTGATGATCTCGCGCAGCTTGGGCGGCAGGGTGTCGAGCAGCTTGCCGACGGTCTCGGCGTCGAAGGCGTCGAGAGCGAGTTGCTCGGGACCCGGTTCGGCGCTGGCGCCGTCCGGGACGTCCTCGGTCGGGACCGGGGAGCGGTAGGAGGCCCGCTGGGCGTCCGCAACCTTGTTGGCCGCGATCCGGTACACGAACGCCTCGAAGGGACGTCCGGTGTCCTTGTAGCGGGGCAGGGCCGTCAACACGGCGATGCAGACCTCCTGTGCCGCATCTTCTGCGGCGTGATCAGCTCCGGGCAGTCGCCCGAGCTTGGCCCGGCAGTAACGGTGGACGAGGCGGCGCACCGCTGCCAGGAGATCGGCGACGGCGCCCTGCTCCCCCGTCAACGCGCGCGTCGCCAGTTCCTGGAGCCCCCCGGCATCCGAACTGTTCATCGCTGCAGGCCGCACGGGTGTTACACCCTGCGCCGCCCTGGTTCCGTCGCCCCCGCCAGGGGCCTCGGCGGCGTCGCCGAGGTCACCCGGAAGATCGGTGCGGAGGTCGGTGGGACCGGCCCCGGGGCGCGCGACGGCGTCGTCGTCCCCCGAGAACTGGACCCGGGGGACGTCGGGAGCGACGGCAGCACCGACGTCACGCCTGCTGGCGTCTGCGTCGGGCCGGCCGCCGGCACCAACTCCGACTGACTCGTCGCCCCCGGGGCTCACCCACCTACCGTACGAGACCCCAGCGGAATCCCACAGCCACCGCTTGAGCGCGGTCGGCCGCCTCGAGCTTGCGGAACAGTCGACGAGCGTGGGTCTTGACCGTGTCCTCGGAGAGGAAGAGCTCGCGCCCGATCTCCGCGTTGCTGCGCCCGCGGCTCATGCCGACGAGCACCTGCTGCTCCCGCTCGGTGAGCACGGGCGCCCGGCCCGTGAGCACCGCACGCGTGCGGTTGCCGCCACGACGACGGCTGACGTCCTGCAGCGCCTGGAGCACCGCGGTGGCGAGCTCCTCGCGCGAGACGTCCTTGACGAGGTACCCGCGGGCTCCGGCCGCGACCGCGCGGGCCACTCCGTCACCGTCCTCCGCCATCGTGGCCATGAGCACGTTCGCCTCGGGGTGACGGGCGAGCAGCCGGCGCGCTGCTTCGACACCGCCGATCCCGGGCATCCGGACATCCATGATCACCAGCGAGGGCCGCTCGACGGGCCAGCGCTGGAGCGCTTCTTCGCCCGAGCTCGCACCCACGACCCGAGTGACGCCGGGGACGGCAGCCACCATGCGACGCATGGCCTCGCGCGCCAGCGGAAGGTCATCGCAGACCAGAACCGTTGCCACCACAAACCTCTTCCCTGTGTGGGTGGAGCGCGGCCGTCCGTGGCCCCGCCGTGGAGCACGTCGGGTGCCCCACAGGAAGAGTTGTCGGCACGCGGGAGCGCCGACCTGAGCGTTCAGGTGCACGGCGGTCCCGGTGAACCCGCTGGTCAGGCGGTCGAGGCCTCGACGCACCTCGCGACGGCGTCGGCGAGCCCCGTGGCCACCTCGGCGCCGCGCAGCCGGTCCTTGAGCGCCGGCGTCCACCCGTCCCCCAGGAGGACGACGAGCGGCGCGGGACGGACCCGGGCCAGGGCCAGCAGGTCCTCGACGACGTCGGCGGCGGGTTCCGCGTCGGTGTGCAGGAGGAGGGCGGGCGGGCGCACCCGGCGCACCGCGGCGGCGAGCATCCGCACGGGGACCCCCTCCCCCACGCTGCGCGCACCGGCGCCGGCCTCGGCCAGGGCGGCGGCCGCGGCGAGCAGCACGGGACCGCGGGCCACCTGGGCGGCCGGGTCGTGCAGCGCGGCCAGCAGGACCGCGCGGTCCCCGGTCGCGACGGGCAGCGCGGCCAGCGCCCGGGCGACGGCCGCGTGCATGGCCGCGTCGCGGGTGACGAGCGCGGGACGCAGGACGGCGTCCCAGGCCGGTGCGACCCCCCGGCTGCGGATCTCCTCGGCGAAGCGGTCGGCGAGGCTGCTGACGGCCCAGTCCACGGCGTCGGTGGGTCGTCCGTGGTGCCCGGGCAGGCTCTCGGCGTCCTCGGACTCGTCGGGCCCGGAGAGCGCGGAGAGCGCGGGCGCCTCGTCCGCTGCGGTGACCTCGAGGGCCGGGTCGAGCCCGGAACCGGGGCCGGCGATGGCCACCGCGTCGGTCACGGCGGCCTCGATGACCGCCGCCGGGATCGTCGAGACGCTCGCCAGCGCGAAACCCCCGTCGGCGACGGCGGTGGTCGCGGCCAGCTGCGCCGCCTCGGACGGCGCGACGCCCTCCAGGGTCAGCCGGCGCATCACGACGAGGCGGGCCAGGTCGGAGGAGGAGTAGCGGCGGTGCGCACCCGCGGTGTGCTCGGAGGGGCCGAGGCCGTACCGGCGGTCCCAGGTCCGCAGCGTGGCCGGGGCCACCCCGAGGCGGCGCGCGACGGCGGCCACCGTCAACGTCATGCGCGGGGCCGGAGGCACGGCAGCTCCCTCGGAGGGTGCGGCGGGGGACATGGCTGCAGTGTCCCAACGTCGGGGGCCGTTCGCCACTCGCCCCGTTGGTCAGGGTTGTTCAGCCTTGTTCACGGCGTTCGGGTGGCGGAGGCACCGGGGATCTGCACCTTGTTCAGCACGTTGGGCAGAGGTTGTTCACCCCCGCGCCACGTCCCGGTCACCCCCGCACGGGCAGATTGGTTGAACAAGTTCCGACCAGGGGCTTGAACAACTTCTGACGCGGTTGTACGTTCATGACCAGTCAGCAAGATCCCTCCCGAACCAGGAGCGCACCATGGCCGAGATCTCCCGCCTCCCCGGACCCGTCGCCGACGTCTGGGAGTGGCAGCTCGACGGAGCCTGCCGCGAGGCCGACCCGAACCTGTTCTTCCACCCCGAGGGCGAGCGTGGCCCGGCCCGTCGCAACCGCGACGCCGCGGCCCAGGCCGTGTGCGGTGGCTGCCCCGTCCTGGAGATGTGCCGCAAGCACGCGCTGAAGGTCCGTGAGCCCTACGGCGTGTGGGGTGGCCTCACCGAGGACGACCGCGAAGCCGTCTACGCCACCGAACGCCGTCGCGGACTGCGCATCGCCAGCTGACCCCTGTTCCACCCGTGCGCGGTGTGGTGCGGCGTGCGGAGAACGTGAAAGGGCCCGGCCCCCCGAGGGGGAGCCGGGCCCTTCGTCGTTCAGGGAGAGCGGTCAGTGGCCGTGGCCGTGACCGTGGCCGCCGCCGTTGACGGCGAGGTCCTCTTCCTTCTTGTCCACGACGAGGGTGTCGGTGGTCAGGACCATCGACGCGATCGACGCGGCGTTGCGCAGCGCCGAGCGGGTGACCTTGACCGGGTCGAGGACGCCGGTCGCGAGCAGGTCGACGTACTCGCCGGTCTGGGCGTTGAGGCCGTGACCGGCCTCGAGCGCACGGACCTTCTCGACGACGACGTAGCCCTCGAGGCCCGCGTTCTCGGCGATCCAGCGCAGCGGCTCGGAGGCCGCCTTGCGGACGAGGGCGACACCGGTGGCCTCGTCACCGACGAGACCGAGGTTGTCCTCGAGCACGGACACCGCGTGGACGAGAGCGGAACCGCCGCCGGCGACGATCCCCTCCTCGATCGCGGCGCGCGTCGCGGAGACGGCGTCCTCGATGCGGTGCTTCTTCTCCTTGAGCTCGACCTCGGTGTGCGCGCCGACCTTGATGACGACGACACCGCCGGAGAGCTTCGCCAGACGCTCCTGGAGCTTCTCGCGGTCCCAGTCGGAGTCGGTGCGCTCGACCTCGGCCTTGATCTGGGCGACGCGACCCGAGATGTCCTCGGATGTACCGGCACCGTCGACGATGGTGGTGTCGTCCTTGGTGACGGTGATGCGGCGGGCGGTGCCCAGCGCGTCGAGGTCGATCTGGTCGAGCTTGAGGCCGACCTCCTCGGCGACGACCTGCGCGCCGGTGAGGGTGGCGATGTCCTGCAGGATCGCCTTGCGGCGGTCCCCGAAGCCGGGGGCCTTCACCGCGACGGCGTTGAAGGTGCCGCGGATCTTGTTGACGACGAGGGTCGACAGCGCTTCGCCGTCGACGTCCTCGGCGATGATCAGCAGCGGCTTGGAGGCCTTGAGGACCTTCTCGAGCAGCGGCAGCAGGTCCTGGACCGTGGAGATCTTGCCCTGGTGCACGAGCACGTAGGCGTCCTCGAGGATCGCTTCCTGACGCTCGGCGTCGGTCACGAAGTACGGGGAGATGTAGCCCTTGTCGAACTGCATGCCCTCGGTGAAGTCCAGCTCCAGCGCGGTCGTGGAGGACTCCTCGACCGTGATGACGCCGTCCTTGCCGACCTTGTCGAACGCGTCGGCCAGCAGCTCGCCGACGCTCGCGTCCTGGGCGGAGATCGTCGCGACGTGCGCGATGTCACCCTTGCCGTCGACCTCGCGGGCCATCGACAGGAGCTTCTCGCTCACCGCGTCGACGGCCTTGTCGATGCCGCGCTTGAGGCCCGAGGGGGCCGCACCGGCGGCGACGTTGCGCAGACCTTCGTGCACGAGGGCCTGGGCGAGCACGGTCGCGGTGGTGGTGCCGTCACCGGCGACGTCGTTCGTCTTGGTGGCGACCTCCTTCGCGAGCTGGGCGCCGAGGTTCTCGTAGGGGTCGTCGAGCTCGATCTCGCGGGCGATGGTGACGCCGTCGTTCGTGATCGTCGGCGCACCCCACTTCTTGTCGATCACGACGTTGCGGCCCTTGGGCCCCAGGGTGACCTTGACGGCGTTGGCGAGCGCGTCGACGCCACGCTCCAGCGCCTTGCGGGCGGTGTCGTCGAACAGCAGCTGCTTGGCCATGTGTGCGGACCTTTCCGTTCAGTGGCGAGCTTCGGGGCGGGAACAGGAGACGCCCCGGGCACCCGGAGTGCGGGCGCCCGGGGCGTCTGGACCTGTCAGTCGCTTACTTGGCGACCTTGGCGAGCACGTCGCGCGCCGAGAGGATCAGCAGCTCGTCGCCGCCGTACTTGACCTCGGTGCCGCCGTACTTGGAGTAGATGACCTTGTCGCCGACGGCGACGTCGATCGGCACGCGGTTGCCGTTGTCGTCGACGCGGCCCGGACCCACAGCCAGGACTTCGCCCTCCTGGGGCTTCTCCTTGGCGGTGTCCGGGATGACGAGACCGGATGCGGTCGTCTGCTCCGCGTCGAGCGGCTTGACGACGATGCGGTCCTCGAGCGGAGTGATGGAGACCGACACTGGTGCGGCCCTCCCCTTCTGCTTCAGCGAACTGGCACGGACGGTCGGTTCGGGGAGCGGACGACCGTCGTCGCGGGTGCCGGACGGCCGCTGCCCCGGTTGGCACTCTCCAGGGGGGAGTGCCACCGACGCTGCGCGAGACGCTAGCACTCAGGGCGGGCGAGTGCCAGATCCGGTGCCCCTCCTGGCAGCATCGACCGGGTGAACGTTTCCGACGTCGACGCCCTGACCTCCCCGCAGGGACGGGCCCTGCTGGCCGAGCTGGCGGGGACGGCCGGCGAGGACCCCGTCGCGCTGGCCGCCCGGTTGCGCCGCGCGGGGCACGATCCCGCCCTCGCCGCGCTCGCCACGACGCAGTCGCGACTGCGCGCGAAGGCCGCCACGAAGTTCGGGCCCCGCGCGGACGGGCTGCTCTTCACGGCGGCCGGTGCCGAGCAGGCCACCCGCGCCGTGGTGGCGGCCGAGCACGCCCGCCGCTTCGCCGCCGCCGGGGTGCACCGGGTCGCGGACCTGGGCTGCGGGATCGGCGCGGACTCGCTGGCGTTCCTGGACGCCGGGCTCGACGTCCTGCCCGTCGACGCCGACCCCACGACGGTCGCGGTGGCGGCGCACAACCTGGGGCGCGAGGTCCGCTGCGCGGACGTCACGGCCGGGGTTGTCGACGAGCTCGGCCCCGGGGACGGCGCCTGGTTCGACCCGGCGCGGCGGACCTCCGGGGGGCGGCGCCTCTTCGACCCGGAGGCGACCTCTCCCCCGCTCTCCTTCGTCCTCGCTACGGCCGCCCGGGTCCCGGCGACCGGCGCGAAGCTCGCCCCCGGTCTGCCGCACGAACTGGTCCCGGCCGGCGCCGAGGCGCAGTGGACGTCGGTCGACGGGGAGGTCGTCGAGTGCGCGCTGTGGTGCGGACCGCTGGCCCGGCCGGGTCTCGTGCGCAGCGCCCGTGTCGTGCGGGGTGCCACCGCCCACGAGATCGACGACGCCGACCTCCCGGTGGCCCCGGTCGGAGCGGTCGGTGAGTTCCTGCACGAACCCGACGGGGCGGTGATCCGTTCGGGGTTGGTGGCGAAGGTCGCGGCCGACCTGGACGGGCGACTGGTCGACGAGACGATCGCCTACGTGAGCACGGACTCGTCCCGGACCTCCCCGTTCACCCGGGCGTTCCGGGTGCTGGAGGTCATGCCGTTCGGGCTGAAGCCCCTGCGCGCCCGGCTGCGCGAACTCGACGTCGGAACCCTGACCGTGAAGAAGCGCGGGACGGCCGTCGACCCGGACCAGTTCCGCAGGCAGCTGGCGCTCAAGGGCTCGCGCACCGCGACCATCGTGCTGACCCGGATCGCGGGGAAGCAGAGCGTGCTGGTGGTGGAACCCGTCACCCCGTGACGCGGGCGAGGAACTCCCGCACGTGGTCGGTGACCTCGTCGAGGGCGCTCTCGAGCAGGAAGTGCCCGCCGTCGACCAGTCGGACCTCTCCGCCGACCGCCTCGGCCAGCGCCGTGGCCCCGGCCGGCCCGAAGATCTCGTCGTCGCGCCCCCACACGGCCAGCAGCGGGATCCCCCGGGTGCGCAGGAGTTCCTGGACGGGTCGGTAGAGCGGGACGTTGCTCGCGTAGTCGGCGAACAGCGCCAACTGCACCCGGTCGTTGCCGGGACGGGCCAGCGCGGCCGCGTCGTGGTGCCAGGTGTCCGGGCTCACCACGCTCGGGTCGGGAACCCCGTGGGTGTACTGCCAGCGGATCGCGTCGACGCCCAGCGCCGGGCGCAGCGCCTCCTCCGTCTCGGCCGTCCGGAGTTCGCCGTGCGCCCAGATCGGCGCCCAGAACTCCGGGACGAAACCCGCCTCGTGACCGTTGCCGTTCTGGCTGACGACGGCCGTGACGGCGTCCGGGCGCTCCAGCAGCAGGCGCCAGCCGACGGGGGCGCCGTAGTCCTGGACGTAGACCGCGAACCGCGCGACGCCGAGCCGGTCCAGCAGGCGGCCGGTGAGGTCCGCGAGCGCGGCGAAGGAGTAGTCGAACTCCTCGACCGCGGGGGCGTCGGAGAGCCCGAACCCGAGCAGGTCGGGGGCGATGACCCGGTACCGGTCGGCCAGGCGGGGGATCAGCTCGCGGAACATGAACGAGCTCGTCGGGTAGCCGTGCAGCAGCACGACCACGGGCGCGTCGGGAGCGCCCGCCTCCCGGTAGAAGAGCTGGAACCCGTCGACCTCGGCGTAGCGGTGGTGCGTGGTCATCGTCTAACCTCTCTAGTGGTCTGGAGCGGTTAGAGTCGCCCGGTACTGCTAACCTGTCAAGTCGACGAGGAGGGTTAGATGACCGATCCGGACGAGGAACTGCTGCTCGGCCTGCTCAACAGCACCCCGGTGCTCGACGGCCGGCCGCAGGACCTGCTCACCGCGGACGCGGGCGAACGACCCGCCCTGGTGCGGGCTCGGGACCTGCTGCAGTCGGTGGTCCGCGGCGACGGGGACGCGTCCCTGCTGCAGGAACTGCTGGTCGGCGTCACCTGGACGGCCTCCGTGGGCCCCCGGGGCGTCGAGCGCGTCCTGTGGACGGCCGACGCGAACCCGTCGGTGGTGCGCGCCGTCCTGGCCTGGGACGCCCTCGAACGCGAGCGCCCGGGACGGCTGCGGCCCTGCGCGAACTCCGAGTGCCGGCTGTTCTTCGTCGACCGCTCCCGGGCCGGGACGGGACGTTGGTGCTCGATGGCGGTGTGCGGCAACCGGATGAAGGCCCGCCGCCACCACTCCCGGGTCAGTTCCCAGGACGCCTGACGTCGGCCCGCAGGATCAGCGCGTCGACGTCGTCGGGCTGGTAGTAGCGGGCCCGGCGGGCGATCTGGACGAAACCCTCGCTGAGGTAGAGGTTCTGCGCCGGGGTGTTGTCGGCGCGGACCTCCAGCAGCAGGTGGGTCGCGCCCCGGGCGACGACCTCCTCGCGCAGGGCCCGCAGCAGCGTCCGGCCGGTTCCCCGGCCCTGCTGGTCGCGGGCGACGCCGATGGTCTGCACGTCGGCGTCGGCACCGGTCACCACGACCCCGCCGTAGCCGACGACGCGCCCGTCCTGCAGGGCGACGAGGAAGCTCCGGTTCGGCCGCGCCAGCTCACCCCAGAACGACTCCAGCGACCAGGCCGTCGAGCCGAAGAGGTCCTGTTCGAGGGCGTGGACGTCGGCGACGTGCCACCAGCGCATCTCGTGCAGTTCGACGGTTCCCACCGGGTCAGGGTAGGTGGTTGGATCCCGGGGTGTCCTCGGTGCGGAGATCGGTCCTGGCGCTCAACGCGATGGGTGCTGCCGCGGCCGCGGGCTTCGCCGTGCGGGGTGTGCTGCGGCCGGAGTACGTGCAGCCGAACAGGTCAGCCGACCCGCTGGCATCGTTCTGGGCCGCGTCCTCGGCCGTCCGCACCGCGGCCGTCGCCGTCCCCCTGCTGGTGTCGTTGGCCCGCGGTGACCGGTCCATCCCGACCCTGCTGGCGATCGCCGGTGCGGTGCAGCTCGGTGATTCCCTGCTGGGGATCCAGCGGCGCAACCCCGGGATGGCGCTGGCCCCCGCCGTGATGGGCGCCCTCCACCTCGCCACCGCGCGTCGCCTCGCCGGCTGAGCCCCGCTGACTAGCCTGGGCGCATGGTGCTGCCGCAGGCGACGCTGGACTGGCTGCTCGACTCCGACCCCGCCCTGCGCTGGCAGGTCGAACGCGACCTGCTCGGCGCCCCGCCGCAGGTCTGGGAGACCACCCGCGACCGCGTCCCGACCGAGGGTTTCGGCGCACGCCTGCTGGCCGCGCAGGACGCCGACGGGCAGTGGGCCGGCGGGGCGTACTTCCCGGCGGACGCGAGCCCCGCGGAGGATGGACAACCCTGGACGGCCACGACGTGGGCGCTCAACGACCTGCGCGAGTGGGGGGTGGACGCCTCGGCGCTGACCGGCACCGCCGACGCCCTCGCCGAGAACTCCCGCTGGGAGTACGACGGTCTGCCCTACTGGGGTGGCGAGGTCGACTGCTGCGTCAACGCGTGGACGCTGGCCAACGGGACGTGGCTCGGAGCGGACGTCTCAGGGATCGCGCGGTGGTTCGTGGACCACCGGCTGCCCGACGGCGGCTGGAACTGCGCGTGGGTGGACGGTTCCACCCGCTCCTCGTTCCACTCCACGCTGAACTCCCTCAAGGGGTTGCTGGCCCACGAACGGGCCACCGGGGGGTTGGGGGAACTCCGGGCGGCCCGCCACGCCGGGGAGGAGTACCTGCTGGAGCGCCGTCTGCTGCACCGGCTCTCGACCGGGGAACGCGTCGGACCCTGGGTGAGCCGCTTCGCCTTCCCGCTGCGCTGGGAGTACAACGCCCTCAACGCCCTCGACCACTTCCGGGCCGCGAACCTGCACGACGGGGGCGCCCCCGATCCGCGGCTGGCCGAGGCCGTCGAGGTCGTGCGCGCCGACCGCCGGGAGGACGGGACGTGGTTGCTGGAGCACCGCCACCCCGGGCGGTCGTGGTTCGAGGTCGACGGCGAGGTCGGAGAACCTTCGCGCTGGCTCACGTTCCTCGGGACCCGGGTGCTGCAGTGGTGGGACGCGCGTCACTGACGCGGCCCGGGAAGGGGAACGTTCGGCGGCTCCCGGAGCGGTCCGGGCCGCCGAACGTTCCCCTCCTCCGGTCAGGCCTTGCGGTCCGCACGCTCCCCACGCACGTCCACCAGCAACCGGTCGGAACTCGTGCGGAACCGCTTGGTACCCAGCATCATCGCCGCGGCCAGGAACGGCAGGACGCCCAGCGCGGCGATCCCCAGCGCGTCGGAGTCGGTGGCGCTGGCGATCCCCTCCCGCAGGTTCGGGGCCACGAAGCCGCCGAGGTTGCCCAGGGAGTTGATGAGCCCGATGCCGGCCGCGGCGGCCGGTCCGGTGAGGAACGCCGTCGGGAAGGACCAGGTGATGGGGCCGATGCTGAGGAACGACGACACCGCGATGGTGATGAAGAGGATGCCCAGCAGTGCGTACCCGTTGGCTCCGGCCCACGCGGAACCGAAGACGAAGATCCCGGTGCTGACGAACAGCAGCGCGCCCCAGACCCGGCGGCGGGCCACGGTCACCGCGTTCTTGCCGGTGAGGTAGCAGGCGAAGATGCCGACGGTCCACGGGATCGCGGCGATCAGCCCGACCTGCCAGCCGACGTCGCGGCCCACCAGGCTGGACACCTGGTCCGGCAGGTTGAACGTCACCCCGTACACCGCGATCTGCAGGCAGAAGTAGATGACGGTGAAGTACCAGACCCGGCCGTTGCGCATGGCCGCCCACACCCCGCTGGGTCCGTCGCTGCGGCGCAGCTCGTCCTCCCCGGCCATCGCCTCGCGCAGGGCGGTCTTCTGCGGCGCGGAGAGGAACGTCGCCTTCTCGGGGGAGTCCACCAGGAGGAAGATCGCGGCCACGCCGGCGACCACGGCCAACAGGCCCTCGACGGCGAACATCAACTGCCACCCGGTGACGCCGCCGGCCGAGGCGTTCCCCACGTCGATGAGGAGCCCCGACAGCGGGGAACCGATGATCTGCGAGAACGGCTGGGCCAGGTAGAAGATCGCGAACAGCCGCACCCGGTCCCGGTTCGGGAACCACTCCGAGAGGTACATGATGATGCCGGGGAACAGACCGGCCTCGGTGACCCCGAGCAGGAAGCGCAGCACGATGAACGACTTCTCGCCCTGCACGAAGCCGAAGCACGCTGAGACGATGCCCCAGGTGATCGCGATGCGGGCCAGCCACAGCTTCGCCCCGAAGCGCTGCAGGGCGAGGTTGCTGGGGATCTCGAAGATCGCGTAGCCGATGAAGAACACCCCGGCGCCGAACGCGTACGCCGCGGCGGAGATCCCGCGGTCCAGCTCGAGGCCCTTCGTCGCGAACCCCACGTTGGTGCGGTCCAGGAACGCGACCACGTAGAGGATCACGATCATCGGCATCAGCCGTCTGGTCGCCCGACTGACGGCCGAGGCGAGCACGGTTCCGGACGGTGCGGCCGGCGTCGTCGCTGACATGGAGACCTCCTCGTCGAGACTTCCCGCTGTATCGATCGACAGGTTACGCCGAGTCGTGCTCCGTCACGCCGTGACGCGCTTGCGCGCTCCCGGCTCCACGGCGTCGGGGCGTCGCAGGTACAGCGGTTCGGGGGCCAGCAGTTCCCACGTCGCCCGGCCGGCGAGGGTGTCGACGACCAGGTGCGCCAGCGCACCACCGTCGGCGTCGAACGGAGCCCGGGCAGGACCGAGGGAGTCGGGGTAGAGGCGGGTGCCGGCGCCCACGACGGGCACGTCGGGGGTCAGCGACGCCGGGGCGACGACGTCGGGACCGGCGGTCCGCCGCACCCCCTCGGCCGTGGCGAGGTAGCGCGCGGTGTGGACCTCGCGGCGGCGGGCGTCGGTGGCGACGAGGAACTCCCCGCTCAGCCCCTCGGCGACGGCCTGCGCGGCCAGCACGTCGAGCGAGCAGACCCCGTGGACCCGGGCCCCCCAGGCCAGGGCCAGCGTGCGCGCCGTCGCCAGCCCGACCCTCAGCCCGGTGTAGGGGCCGGGACCGACCCCCACCGCGACGTCGGTGACCTCGGTCCGCTCCCGGCCGGCCTCCTCGAGGACGGCGGCGATCGTGGGGACGAGCACCTCGTTGTGGTGGCGCGCGTCCCCCGCGCGGGCGGCGGCCAGGACCCGGTCGCCGTCGTGGACGGCGACCGCCACCCCGGCGGTGGCCGTGTCGATCGCGAGCAGGAGCACGCGAGCAGGGTAGCCGGGTCACTACAGTGGCCGCTCGGTCGGGAACGCAGCAGCAGCAGGGGGTTTCGTGGTCGACGGTCCGCCGCGGTTGTCCGTCCCGCGTTCGGCGTGGCGGGTGCTCGTCCTCGTCGTCGGCCTCGCCGTCCTGCTCGGCGCGCAGCTGCGCGACACCAACGACTGGTTCCCGCTCGGTTCGCTGTCGCAGTACGCGACCCCCCGGGCGTCCGACGGCACCGTCGTCTCCATCTACCTCGAGGGCACCACCGCCGACGGCGAGGTCGTGCGGGTCGCGCTCAGCCCCGGGTCGGTCGGGCTCTCCCGTTCCGAGCTGGAGAGCCAGCAGCTGCGCGTCATCGACCACCCGGAACTCCTCGGCGACCTCGCCCGCTCCCGCGCGGCCCTGCACCCCTCGGCCCCGGTGCTGGACGGGCTGCGGCTCGTCCGCTCCTCCCAGCGGCTGCGCGACGCGACCGCCTCCGGCGCGCCGGAACTGACGGTCCTGGCGCAGTGGTCGCGGTGACGGTCCTCGACTGGCTGGTCCCGGCCGTCCCGGCCGCCCGGGTCGCGTGGTTGCGCCGGATCCTGGCGGGGTTCGTCCTCCTCGACGCGACGCTGTTCACGAACCACGTCCTGCAGCACGTCCACGTCGCCGCGTTCTGGCACCCGGGGATCGTCGGGCGCACCCTGCACCTGCCGCCGCCGACGTCGCTGACCGCGACGACCGCCCTCGTCCTCATGGCCGCGGGTTTCGCCCTGAGCCTCACCCGTCGGCTGGGGCACATCGGATGGGTCTGCACCGCCGTCGGTTACCTGCCCTGGGTGTTCTGGAGCATGGGGTTCGGCTACGTCGCCCACGACCACATGGCGATCGTCGTGGCGGTGTTCGCGCTGCTGAGCGCGGGGCGCGCCGACGCCGACGACCTGCGCCCCAGCCGGAGCGCCGGGTGGGCGGTGCGGTGCGTGCAGATCGCCACGGTGATGACCTACACCGGTTCCGCGGTGAGCAAGTGGGTCCGCAGCGGGACCCCCGCGGCGTGGGCCGACGGCGCCGTCACGGTGTGGGCGCTGACCCGCCGCGGGAACGCGGTGTCGCGCCTCCTGCTGGAGGTCCCGCAGTTCCTCGTCGCCGTGCAGTGGGTGGTGCTCTGCTGCGAGTTCCTCGCCCCGGTCGCCCTCTTCCTGCGGCGCCGAATGCTCGGGGTGGCCCTGGGGGCCGTGGTGGTGTTCCACCTCTCGACCTACCTGACCCTCGGCATCCACTTCCTGCCGACGGTCGTCTGCTGGGCCGCGTTCCTCCCCCTGGAACGCCTCAGCCGCCGACGCGTCGAGCGAACCGCACCGATTCCGCGAACACCGACGGCGAGTCCACGTCCGACGTGAGTTCGTGGAAGCTGTTGGCGTAGACCACTTCGGTGACGTCGCGGGAGGAGATCCCGGCCAGGACGGTCCGGGACGACGACGCGGGCACCACGTGGTCGACGCGGGACCGCAGCAGCAGCACCGGCTGGCGCACCCGGGCCAGGTCGCGACGCACGTCGTGCCAGCCCGCGGCCTGCGACACCAACGCCCGCAACGGGGTGCTGTCGTAGGCGAGGACGCGCACCGAGGGGTCCGCGAGGTCCCCCGCGATCGCGGGCCAGGTGGAGAGGACCCGCCCCAGCGTCTGGACGGCGAGCGCCCGCAGCGGATCGAGCCCGACGGCCGGGTTGGCCAGGACGACGGCGTGGACGCGGGCGGGGTGCAGTTGCGCCAACCGCAGCACGAGGCCGCCGCCCATCGAGATCCCGGCGACCACGACGAACTCGTTCTCCAGCCGGGCCAGGGCCGCCGCGGCCCCGCCGAGCCAGTCGGCCCAGGTGCTCACGTCGCAGTCGTCGGCGGTGGTGCCGTGGCCGGGCAGCAGCGGCACCTCGACGTCGAACCCGGCCGCGTGGAACTCCTCCGCCCAGCCGGCGACGGTCAGCGGGGTCGCCGTGAACCCGTGCACGACGAGGACCCCGACGCGGGAGCGGGCGGCGTGGCGGCGGGAGAACCCCCGGACGCGCTCGTCGTCGGTGGTCTCGCTGAGGTTCACGTGAGGTCCACCCCGTCCCAGCGGGCGCCGACCGTCCGGACGCGGACCCGGCGCGGTTCGACGGGTTCCTCGCCCTCGGCGCCGGGGACCCCGCCGTGCGGGCGGAGCAGGTCGATCTCGAGCCGGTCGCCGGTGAGCCCCTCGACCAGTCCGCGGCCCCACTCGACCACCGTGACGGCGTCCTGCGCGTCGGTGTCGAGGTCGAGGTCGTCGACCTCGGCGAGGGAGCCGAGCCGGTAGGCGTCGACGTGGACGAGTTCCGGCCCGCCCACGAGGGAGGGGTGCACGCGGGCGATGACGAACGTCGGCGAGGTCACCGGACCGCGGACGCCGAGGGCGTCGGCGAGACCGCGGGTGAACGTCGTCTTCCCCGCGCCCAGGTCCCCCGAGAGCAGGACGAGGTCACCGGCCCGCAGGGCCTTCCCCACCCGGGCGCCGAAGGCGACGGTGTCCTCCGGGGCGGCCAGGACGAGTTCCGCCTCGCTCACCGTCGCCTCCGGCGGGTGCGGGGCCCGGGCACCGGGACGACGACCTCGTCGGCGGAGGGGACGCGCTGGGTCCCCACGCGCTCGAGCAGCCGCTCCAGCCGCGCGGTGACCACGCTCGGGTGCTCCAGCATCACGAGGTGCCCGGCCCCGCGGACCAGGACGTGCTCGGCGCCGGGGACGGCCTCGGCGATCTCCCGGCCGTGGGCCGCGGGGGTCATCAGGTCGCGTTCGGCGGCGAGCACCAGGACGGGACGACCGGCGAGGTTCGCGAGCGCCTCGCGTTCGTCGAGGGTGCCGAAGGCGGGCAGCAGGTCCGCGATGACGTCGACGGGGGTCCCGGCCATCATCCGGGCCGCGAGCCGCAGGAGTTCCGGGGTGACCGGTCCGGCGAAGTTCCAGTGCCGGACGAGTCGTTGCTCGAGGTCCCCGCCGACGCGGCGGCTGCGTTCGAGCACGTCGGTCCGGCCCGCGGCGCGTTCCAGGGCCAGTTCGGCCCAGCGGACGAGGTGGTGGCCGAGCATCGGCAGTCCGTGGTCGACGGCGGCCATCCCGCCGGCGCTGGTGGCGACGAGGGCGACCCCCTCGAGGCGGTCCAGCAGGTCGGGGCGGCGGACGGTCAGCTCCATGACCGTCATCCCGCCGAGGGAGTGCCCGACGAGCACGACGGGTCCCTCCGGGGCGACCGCGTCGATGACCTGGCCGAGGTCGTCGGCGAGGCGGGCGATGGTGACCGGGCCGGCCGGGCCGCGGGCGGAGCGGCCGTGCCCGCGCAGTTCCGGCAGCACGAGGCGGTACCGCCCGCGCAGCGCCAGGCGCTGGAAGTGCCAGCTGTCCGCGGTCAGCGCGTAGCCGTGCTGGAACACGACGGTGGGCGCGTCCGGGCGGTCCGCGGGGTCGACCTCGACGTGCAGCCGGACCCCGTCGTCGGTCTCGACCTCGACGGGTTCGCCGGTCAGCGACTGGAGTTCCTCGCCGCGCACCGTGGGGCGGTGCCGGCGGGCGGGACGCAGCGCCGCCCTCACGCGGGCACCTCGGCGAGCCGGCCGGTGTAGCGGCGCGGGACGCGGGAGCCGATGCGGGTGACGATCTCCCAGGAGATCGTCCCGGCCGCCTGGGCCCAGTCGTCGGCCGTGGCCTCCCCGTCCAGGCCGGGGCCGAAGACGATCGCGGGGTCACCGGGGGCGGCGACGTCGTCACCGAGGTCGACGACGACCTGGTCCATGCAGACCCGGCCGGCGATCCGCCGCCGGGCGCCGGCCACGAGGACCTCCCCCGACCCGGCACCGTTCCAGGAGGCGTGCCGCGGGACCCCGTCGCCGTAGCCGAGCGGGACCAGCCCGAGGGTGGTGTCGGCCCCGGCGGTGTAGGTCAGGCCGTAGGAGACACCGGCCCCGCGGGGGACGCGGCGGACGTGGGCGAGGCGGGCGGCCAGCGTCATCGCGGGGACCAGCCCCAGCTCCGTCCCGGTGGCCCGTTCGGGAGCGGGCGAGAGCCCGTAGACGGCGAGTCCGACGCGGACGAGGTCGTAGCGCGACTCCGGGACGAACATCGCGGCGGCGGAGTTCGCGTGGTGGCGCAGGCCCGGGTCGACCCCGTGGTCGCGGGCGGTCTGCAGCGCCGCCTCGAAGGCCTCGAGCTGGGCGGGGACGGAGGGGTCACCGGGGACGTCGGCGCTGGCGAAGTGCGCCCAGGTCCCCCGGACCTGGACAGTCCCGTCCGCGACGTGCTTGGCCACGGCGTCCAGCAGCGCGGGCCACTCGGCCGGGGACGCTCCCCCGCGCGACATCCCGGTGTCGACCTCGAGGTGCACCCGGGCCGTCGTCCCGGTCGTGCGGGCCGCCTCGACGACCATCTCCAGGGCCCACACCGCGGCCACCGAGAGGTCCACCCGGGCCCGCACGGCCGGGACGAGGTCCGTTCCGGGAGTGAGGATCCAGGCGAGGAGGTCGGCGTCGACGCCCGCCTCGCGCAGGGCCGTGGCCTCGTGCACGTGGGCCACCCCCAGCCACGTGGCCCCGCCCGCGAGCGCCGCCCGGGCGACCGGGACGAGCCCGTGGCCGTAGGCGTCGGCCTTCACGACGGCCATCACCTCGACGCGACCGACCCGCTCACGCACGACGGCGACGTTGTGCGCGATCGCGTCGAGGTCGACGACGGCCTCCGCGGGCACCCCGGGTCGTGGTTGCACGACTCGACGGTACCCGCCCACGGTTCACCAGCCAGGCAGGGAGGTGAGCGCCGCGGGGACGGCGTCGGCGACGTCGAGGGCGGCGAGCGGACCGCCGGCCGAGGCGAGGGCGGCGGCCCGGCCGTGCAGCACCGCGGCGTCCGCGGCGACCTGCGCGGGGTCCTCGTCGGGGCGACCCGCGAGGGCCGCGCCGAGGATCCCGGCGAGGACGTCACCGGCCCCGGCGGTGGCGAGCCAGGTCGGCGCGGACGCGGCGGTGAACACGCCGTGCGCGCCGACGACGGTGGTGACCGACCCCTTGAGCAGGACCGTGGCCCCGGTCCGCTCGTGGACGCGGCGGGCGTGGGTCAGCGGGTCGGCCTCGACGTCGCGGCGCTCGGCCCCGAGCAGGCGGGCCAGTTCCCCGGCGTGGGGGGTGAGGACGTGCTGCGGGCCGAGGGTGTCGGGCAGGCCGCCGAGGGCGCCGGCGTCGACGACGGCGGGTTCGCCCGAGGCGAGCGCGTCGCGGATGCGGTCCTGCTGCTCCGGGTCGTCCGGGGAGACCCCGGGCCCGAGCACCCAGGCCTGGACCCGGCCCGGACCCGCGACGACCTCGGGACGTCGTTGCCGGACGAGTTCGGTGGGGTGGCGCGGACCGAGGTAGCGCACCATCCCGGCCCCGGCCCGGACGGCGGCCTCGACGGCGAGGACCGCGGCGCCGGTGTAGTCCGGCCCGCCCGCGACGACGCCGACGACGCCGCGGGAGTACTTGTCGTCGCCGGGGACGGCGCGGCGCCAGCGGGCGGCGACGTCCTGCGGCTCGACCCGCCGGACCGCCGGTTCCGGGAGGTGGTGGGAGGTGCCGAGGTCGACGACGACGAGCCGGCCGCAGCGGGCCGCGGCCGGGGCCAGCAGGTGCGCGGGCTTCGCCGTGCCGAAGGTGACGGTGACGTCGGCGGCCATCAGTTCGCCGGTGAGCGCACCGGTGTCGGCGTCGAGACCGGAGGGGACGTCGACGGCCACGACGACCGGTCCGTCGAGGGCGCTGAGCCCTTCGAAGTCCGGGCGCAGACCACCGTGACCGCCGATGCCGGTGATCCCGTCGAGGACCAGGTCCGCGGCGGCGCAGACGTCCTCGTCGCCGGCTCGCCAGGGCCGGGTGCGCACGCCCGCCCGGCGGGCCGAGCGCAGCGAGTCGCCGTGGACGCGGTCGGAGGTCGTGAGCGCGGTGACCCCGACCCCGCGGGCGGCGAGGCGGGCCGCGGCGTACAGGGCGTCGCCGCCGTTGTCGCCGGACCCCGCGAGGACGAGCACCGAACGGCCGCTGACCCCGCCGGTGGCCTCGCGCAGGATCCGCGCGCACTCGACGTCGAGGGCCGCCGCGGCCCGCTGCATGAGCGCGCCCTCGGGGAGCCCGGCCATGGTCGCCCGCTCGGCGGCGCGGACGTCGGCGACGCGGTGCGCGGCGATCACGTCAGCGGCTCTCGGCCACGACCATGGCCGTCGCGATCCCGGCGTCGTGGGAGAGCGAGAGGTGGAAGACCGACACTCCCGCCTCGTCGGCGATCTTCTTGGCGCTCCCGCGGACCATGATCTCCGGCCGGTGGCCGTCCTCGCGTTCGACGACGACGTCGCGCCACACGAGCCCGACGGGCGCGCCGAGCGACTTCGCCACGGCCTCCTTGGCCGCGAACCGGGCCGCGAGGGACTCCGCGGGCAGGTTCCGCTCGCCGTCGCCGAAGAGGCGTTCCAGCAGCAACGGTGTCCGTTCGACCTGACGTTTGAAGCGCGCGACGTCGACGACGTCGATGCCCACTCCGATGATCATTGGTTGATCCCCCTCCGCCGGGCGTCACCGTCCCACGAGGGCGGGTGACGCCCGACGGCGGGGGTCACTCCACGGTGACGGACTTCGCGAGGTTGCGGGGCTGGTCGACGTCGAGGCCCTTGGCGGTCGCGAGCTCGCAGGCGAACACCTGCAGCGGCACCACGGCCAGCAGCGGGGACAGCAGCGTCGAGGTCTGCGGGATGCGGATCACGACGTCGGCGAAGGGTTCCACGGCGGTGTCGCCCTGTTCGGCGATGACCAGGGTGCGCGCGCCGCGGGCCCGGACCTCCTGGATGTTGGAGACGACCTTCGCGTGCAGGGAGTCCCGCCCGCGCGGGCTGGGCACGACGACGAACACGGGGGTCCCGGGTTCCACCAGCGCGATCGGCCCGTGCTTGAGCTCACCGGCCGCGAAACCCTCGGCGTGGATGTAGGCGAGTTCCTTGAGCTTCAGCGCCCCCTCCATCGCCACCGGGTAGCCGACGTGGCGGCCGAGGAAGAGCACCGAGCGGGTGTCGGCCATGTAGCGGGCGATCTCGCGCACCTGCTCCAACCCGTCGAGGACCTGGCGGACCTGGGCCGGGATCTCCTGGAGTTCCGCGAGGACCTGGGCGATCTCGTCGGCGAACTTGTTGCCGCGCAACTGGGCCAGGTACAGGCCGAGCAGGTAGCAGGCGGTGATCTGGGCGAGGAACGCCTTCGTCGAGGCGACTGCGATCTCCGGTCCGGCGTGGGTGTAGAGCGCCGCGTCGGACTCGCGCGGGATCGTCGAGCCGTTGGTGTTGCAGATCGCCAGCACCTTCGCGCCCTGTTCGCGGGCGTGGCGGACGGCCATGATCGTGTCCATCGTCTCCCCCGACTGCGAGATCGCGACGACGAGCGTGCGCTCGGAGACGACGGGGTCGCGGTAGCGGAACTCGTGGGCGAGTTCCACCTCGACGGGGATGCGGCACCAGTGCTCGATGGCGTACTTCGCGACCTGACCGGCGTAGGCGGCCGTCCCGCAGGCGATGACGACGATCTTGTCGATGCTGCGCAGCTGCGCCTCGGAGATCTTCATCTCGTCCAGCTGCAGCCGGCCGTTCGCGTCGGTCCGCCCGAGCAGGGTGTCGGCGATGGCCTGCGGCTGGTCGTGGATCTCCTTGGCCATGAAGGACGGGAACCCGCCCTTCTCGGCGGCCGCGGCGTCCCAGTCGACGTGGAAGCGACGGCCCTGGCTGGGCGAGCCGTCGAAGCCGGTGACGACGACGTCGTCGGGGGTGATGGTGACGATCTGGTCCTGGCCCAGTTCCAGCGCCTCGCGGGTGTGGGCGATGAACGCCGCGACGTCGGAGCCGAGGTAGTTCGCGTGCTCACCGAGCCCCACCACCAGCGGGGAGTTGCGGCGGGCGCCGACGATCGTGCCGGGTTCGTCGGCGTGCACCGCGAGCAGCGTGAACGCGCCCTCGAGGCGGGCGCAGACGGCACGCATCGCGGCGGTCAGGTCCCCCGCGGCGTCCGCGTCGTAGGCCCGGGCGAGCAGGTGCGCGACGACCTCGGTGTCGGTCTCGCTGGTGAACTCGACACCGGCCCCGAGCAGCTCGGTGCGCAGCGTCGCGAAGTTCTCGACGATGCCGTTGTGGATGAGCGCGAGCCGGCCGCCCTGCCCGACGTGGGGGTGGGCGTTGCCGTCCGTCGGGCCGCCATGGGTGGCCCAGCGGGTGTGCCCGATGGCGGTGCCCGCCGCGGGCAGCGGGTCGGCGTCGAGGAGCTCGACGAGGTTGGCCAGCTTCCCGGCCTTCTTGCGGGTCTGCACACCGCCGGGGGTCAGCACCGCGATGCCCGCGGAGTCGTAGCCCCGGTACTCCAGCCGACGCAGTCCTTCGAGGACGACCTCGCTCCCGTGCTGCGCTGCCCCCACGTACCCGACGATTCCGCACATGGGATCGAGGGTACGGTCCGGGCGGCGCAGTCCTGGTCAACCGAGCGGGACGCGTCACCCGGTACCCTCACGCCGGTGAGCACCGGCGCACCCATGCACGTCCCCGTGAACTCACACCCGAGCTCCGCCAACCCCTACGTGGTCCTGGACCGCGAGCACTGGAGCGCGCTGCGCGCCTCGACCCCGCTGACCCTCACGGCCGAGGACGTCACCCGCCTGCGCGGTCTCGGCGACCGGGTCGACCTGCGCGAGGTCGAGGAGGTCTACCTCCCGCTGTCGCGGCTGCTGACCCTCTACGACCGTTCCGCCGGTTCCCTGCACGCCGCGACGTCGACCTTCCTGGGGGAGGCCGTGGCGCGGACCCCGTTCGTCATCGGGATCGCCGGGTCGGTGGCCGTGGGCAAGTCCACGACGGCCCGCGTGCTGCGTGAACTGCTCTCGCACTGGCCCGAGACCCCCCGGGTCGAGCTCATCACCACCGACGGGTTCCTGCTGCCCAACGCCGAGCTGGAACGCCGCGGGATCCTGCACCGCAAGGGGTTCCCCGAGAGCTACGACCGGCGGGCGCTGCTGCGCTTCGTCGCGGCGGTGAAGTCCGGGGTCCCCGAGGTCCGGGCCCCGGTCTACTCCCACCTCGTCTACGACATCGTCCCCGGCGAGGAGGTCGTCGTGCACCGCCCCGACGTGCTCATCGTCGAGGGCCTGAACGTCCTGCAACCGGCCCGGGTCCGCGACGACGGGACGCAGGGCGTCGCGGTCAGCGACTACTTCGACTTCTCCCTCTACGTCGACGCCCGCAGCGAGGACGTGCGGAACTGGTACGTCGACCGGTTCCTGGAACTGCGGCGGACGGCGTTCTCGAAGCCGCAGTCCTACTTCCACCGCTACGCCTCGCTCACCGACGACGAGGCCGTGGAACGCGCCCGCCGGATCTGGAACGACATCAACGGCCCGAACCTCGCCGAGAACGTCCTGCCCACCCGGGGCCGGGCCACCTGCGTGCTGCAGAAGGGGCCCGACCACTCGGTGCGTCAGGTGCGGTTGCGCAAAGTGTGATCCCTCAGGGTGTGATCCCGCAGGGTGTGACGGATCTCGGCCACGGCCGCCTCGAGTTCCTCGACGAGTTCGTCGAGGACGAAACCGAGCTGCTCGTTGACCGCGATCATCGGCGTGTTCGACACCGCGTTCCACGTCGAGACCCGTTGCGCCGCAGGGTTGTCCACCAGGGCGGTGCGCAGGCACTCGAGTTTCAGCAGCATCCCGAGCCGGTGTCCGCGGTGTTCGCGCAGCACCAGGGTGTCGAGCTGGATGAGCCGTTCCGGTTCGTGGTCGGACCGCACCAGGACGCTGTAGCCGACGGCCGCACCGCCCGGGTCCTCGGCCACCGCCACCCACTGGTGCCGACCCTGCGCCGCCCGGGCGGCCTCGACCTCGCGGATCCGGTCACCGTCCCACACCTCGGGTTCGACCTCGAGGTCGCCCATCGGGGCGTCGGTGCTCATCCGCGCGGTGAGGGCGGCCATCACGTCGAGGTCCGCCTCGGGGACCCGGCCGGCGAAGCTGCGCAGCCGGTACCCCGCCGCGTGCGGGCGGGCCGCGGCCGCCAACGCCGCCAGTCGCTCCGGCGGCACCGGCAGCGGGAGCTGGCGACGGGCTTCGAGCTGACCGCGGGTGAAACCCCAGGCCCGCGCGGCGCGTGACCCCGGCCAGGTCCCCTCGGGGTGGGTCACCGGACGGTCGACGGAGATCCGCACCGTGCTGCGGCCGGCGGCCTCGGCGAGGTCGAGGGCGTGCTCCAGCAGCGCGGTACCGACCCCGCGTCGCCGGTGGTCCGGCAGGACGCCGACCTGGACCCAGGCGGTGCGGGTGTTGTCCAGCAGGGTGAAGCGCACCTCGGCGACGCCGACGGGGACACCGCCCTCGCGGGCCAGCACGTGGTGGACCTCCTCCTCCGCGCTCCCCCGCTCCAGCTCGGCCCGGAGCTCACCGCGCCGCCAGGTCGAGGGATCGGGGCGGTCCTGCGCCTCGGCCGCGGCCAGGACGTCGTACCAGTCGTCGAAGTGCTGCGCCGCCCACGTCGCGCGGTCGGGGGCGGCGTTCGTCGTCGAGGTGAGCTCCACGCGGTCCAGTCAGCCAGACCGGAGGTTCAGAGCGCGAGTCGTTTCCGGACGACCTCGGCCAGACGACCGGCGACGTCCTGGGCGTGCTCGGTGTGCGCGGCCTCGACCATGACCCGCACGAGGGGTTCGGTCCCGCTGGGGCGCAGCAGCACCCGGCCGGTCTCGCCGAGTTCGCGTTCGGCGTCACCGACGGCCGCGAGCAGTTCCGCGTCGCTGCCGGCGCGGGACTTGTCCACCCCCCGGACGTTGATGAGGACCTGCGGCAACCGCTGGACGACCCCGGCGAGGTCCTCGAGGGTGCGGCCGGTCTCGGCCATCCGCGCCAGCAGGTGCAGACCGGTGAGGACGCCGTCGCCCGTCGTCGCGTGCTCGGGCAGGACGACGTGGCCGCTCTGCTCGCCGCCGATGCTCCACTTCCCCGCGCTCAGGGCCTCCAGGACGTAGCGGTCGCCGACGCCGGTCTCGATCATCGTGACGCCCTCGCGCTGCATCGCGAGGCGCAGACCGAGGTTGCTCATGACGGTGGCGACGAGGGTGTCCTCGACGAGCTGACCGCGGTCGCGCAGGGCCAGGGTCAGGACGGCCATGATCTGGTCGCCGTCGATCGTGTGGCCGGCGGCGTCCACGGCCAGGCAGCGGTCGGCGTCGCCGTCGTGGGCGAGGCCGATGTCGGCGCCGTGGGCCAGGACGGCCGCGGTGAGGGGTTCGAGGTGCGTGGAGCCGCAGCCGTCGTTGATGTTCAGCCCGTCGGGCGCGGCGTACAGCGTCGTCACCGTGGCACCGGCCTCGGCCAGCACCCGCGGGGAGATCGCGCTGGCGGCGCCGTTGGCGCAGTCGACGACCACGTGCAGCCCGGCCAGCGACCCCGGTCCGCCCGGCAGGGTGGAGAGCAGGTGCGCGACGTAGGTGTCCTGCGCGTCCTGCTCCACGTCCGGTCCGGCGTGGACCCGCCCCACGGCGGCCCCCGTCGGACGACGCCCGCCGCCCTCGCGGTAGGCGCGCTCCACGGCGTCCTCGACGTCGTCGGGGAGCTTCACCCCACCGCGGGCGAAGATCTTCAACCCGTTGTCGGGCATGGGGTTGTGCGAGGCGGACAGCATGACACCGAAGTCGGCGCCGGAGGTGTCCACCAGGTGGGCCAGTGCCGGCGTCGGCACGACGCCGACGTCGAGGACGTCGACCCCGGCGCTCGCCAGGCCGGCCACGACCGCGGCGGAGAGGAACTCCCCCGACGCGCGGGGGTCGCGGGCCACGAGCGCCCGCGGGTGCGCGCTCCCACCCGGTTCGACCAGGACGGTCGCCGCGGCGACCGCCAGTCCCAGTGCCATGTCGGCGGTGAGGTCGACGTTCGCCAGCCCCCGCACACCATCGGTCCCGAAGAGCCGCGCCACCCTCTGTTCCTCCCCCACACGGCCGACACCGGCCGGACGTGACACGACGGCCCCGGGAGGACTCCCGGGGCCGTCGTGACGGTACTCGCTGAGCGCTGGATCAGCGCTTGCTGAACTGCGGCGCCTTGCGGGCCTTCTTGAGCCCGGCCTTCTTGCGCTCGATGGCGCGCGGGTCGCGGGTCAGGAACCCGGCCTTCTTCAGCGACGGGCGGTTGGCCTCGAGGTCGATCGCGTTCAGCGCGCGGGCGACACCGAGACGCAGCGCGCCGGCCTGACCGGAGGAGCCACCACCGTGGATGCGGGCGATGACGTCGAACGACCCCTCGAGCGCGGTGACGCGGAACGGCTCGTTGACGAGCTGCTGGTGCACCTTGTTCGGGAAGTAGTTGTCCAGCTCGCGACCGTTGATCGTCCACTTGCCGGTACCCGGCACGATGCGGACGCGGGCGACGGCTTCCTTACGGCGGCCGGTGGCCCCGCCGGGAGCGATGATGCTGTTGCCGCCGGTCGCCGGGGTGGACGACTCGGAGGTGTACGTGCCGGTGAACTCGTCGGACTCGGTGATGTCCTCGACGACCTCAGGGGTGAAATCGGTGCTCACGATGCTCCTCGCTCAGTTTGCCGGGTGTGCGGCGGTGTGACTGCCGCGGCTCACTGCGCGACCTGGTGGATCGTGTACGGCACGGGCTGCTGAGCCGCGTGCGGGTGCTCCGGGCCGGCGTAGACCTTGAGCTTGCTCATGACCTGACGACCGAGGGAGTTCCGGGGGATCATGCCGCGGATGGCCTTCTCGACGGCCTTCTCCGGGTTCTTCTCCAGCAGGTCGACGTAGCTGGTGGCCTTCAGGCCGCCCGGGTAGCCCGAGTGGCGGTAGGCGACCTTCTGCTCGCGCTTGGAGCCGGTGAGGGCCACCTTGGCGGCGTTGACGATGATGACGAAGTCGCCACCGTCGACGTGCGGCGCGTAGGTCGCCTTGTGCTTGCCGCGCAGGAGCGTCGCGGTCTGCACCGCGAGGCGGCCCAGCACGACGTCCTCCGCGTCGATGACGAGCCAGCGGTGATCGATGTCGCCTGGCTTCGGGGTGAACGTGCGCACGGGGGTTGCCCATCTCCTCGAGACGAATTGCGGACCGGCCCGCGCTCGAGATCCTGCAGCGCGCAGGTCATGAGACCGGGCGCTGACGGCAGGCACTGCGTGGGCACAACGACTCCCGACGGTACCTGTCGTCCACGCCGCGGGTCAAAACGGCTCCGCCGCGGCCGTGCTCGACACGGGGTCAGCACGTGGTCAGCACGTGGTCAGCGCGAGGTCAGCGCGAGGTCAGCGCGCTCGCTCGACCCGGCTGACGTCCCACACGGGCTCCGGTGTCTCCACGACCCGACCGTCCTCGCCGAAGAGCAGGAAGCGGTCGAAACCGCGCGCGAACCAGCGGTCGTGGGTGACGGCCACGACCGTCCCCTCGAAGACCCCCAGGGCCTGCTCCAGCGCCTCCGCGGAGTGCAGGTCGAGGTTGTCGGTCGGTTCGTCCAGCAGCAGCAGCGTCGCCCCGGACAGCTCCAGCAGCAGGATCTGCAACCGGGCCTGCTGACCCCCGGAGAGGTGCTCGAAGCGCTGTTCCGCGGCCTCGGCCAGGCCGTAGCGGTCCAGCGCCCGCGAGGCCGCCTCGCGGTCCAGGCCCGAGCGGTGGGAGTTCCCGCGGTGCAGGACGTCCAGCAGGGTCTTGCCGACCAGCGAGGGCTGCTCGTGGGTCTGGGCGAACCACCCCGGCCGCACCCGCGCCCCGAGGCGTGCGGAACCGCGGTGCGCGACGGGGTCGGGGACGTGTTCGTCCACCGGACGGTGCTCGGCGTCGGGGTCGGAGCCGCCGGCGGCCAGCAACCGCAGGAAGTGCGACTTGCCGGAACCGTTCGCCCCGAGGACCGCGACCCGGTCCCCCAGCCACAGCTCGGCGTCGAAGGGCTTCATGAGGCCCGTCAGCTCCAGGCCCTCCACGACCACGGCGCGCTTGCCGGTCCGCCCGCCCTGCAACCGCATCCGGACGTCCTGGGCCGCCGGGGGCGCCTGCGGCGGACCGGCCTCCTCGAACTTCGCGAGCCGGGTCTGGGCGGCGGCGTAGCGCGAGGCCATGCCGTCGTTGAACTTCGACTTCTCCCGCAGGGTCACGACGAGGGTGCGGAGCTTGACGCGTTCCTCGTCCCAGCGCCGCCGGAGTTCCTCCAGCCGTTCACCGCGGGCCTGGCGGGCCGCGCCGTAGTCGGCGAAGGAACCCCCGTGGGTCCAGGAGACCGCACCCAGCGCACCGGGTTCCAGCGTCACGATGCGTTCCGCCGCAGCGGAGAGCAGTTCCCGGTCGTGGCTCACCAGCAGCACCGACTTCGTCGTGGCGCGGAGCTGTTCCTCGAGCCACCGCTTGCCGGGGACGTCGAGGTAGTTGTCGGGTTCGTCGAGCAGCAGGACGCCTTCGGGTCCGCGCAACAACGCCTCCAGGACGAGACGCTTCTGCTCCCCGCCGGAGAGGGTCCGCACCGGCCGGTACCGGCAGGCCTCGAACGACATCCCCAGGGCGGCCGAGGTGCACTCGTCCCAGAGGACCTCCTGCTCGTACCCGCCGGCGTCGCCGAAGTCGGCCAGGGCCTGCGCGTAGCGCATCTGCGACTTCTCCGACTCCTCCTCGACCATCGCCGTCTCGGCGGTCTCGACGGCCGCGAACGCCCGGCGCAGGGCCTCGGGGGCGACGGAGACGAGGAGTTCGGCCACCGAGGTCTCGTCGCGGACGGAACCGACGAACTGGCGCATCACGCCGAGCCCGCCGCTGCGGGCGATCGCGCCCTCCTGCACCGGTTCGTCCCCGGCGATGAGCCGCAGCAGGGTCGTCTTGCCGGTGCCGTTGGGACCGATCAGCGCGGTCGTCGACCCGTCGGCGACGCGGAACGACACCCCGTCGAGGAGGGGGCGCCCGTCGGGCAGTTCGTGCCCGACCCCCGAGACGTCGACGTGCCCACCGCTGTTCCCAGATCCCGCCACGGGCGACCAGTCTGCCGTGCGGTGGCTAGTGCTCGCCGCCGGTTTCCGCGCGGGCGGTGTGCTGGTGGGTCAGGCTGCAGCTGGTGGTGTCCGCGTCGGCCCACTCCCCCTGCACCGCGACGACGGCGATGCCCCCGGTGCGCAGCTGGCTCACCTCACCGGTGAGGGCCTCGACGAGGGAGCTCACGCCGGGGTTGTGCGCGACGATCACGACGGTCGCGTCGGGGCGGTCGGTGTCCAGACCCCGCACGATGCGCAGCAGGTCACCGAGCGAGGCCTCGTAGAGCCGCTCCTCGTCGACGACGACCGGAGCGACGCCCCACCCGTCCAGCAGGCGCGCGGTGGTCTCCTCGGTCCGGCGGGCGGGCGAGGTCAGCAGCAGGTCGCAGCCACCGACGTTCTCCGCGAGCCACCGGCCGGCCTCGACGGCGTCGGCCTTCCCCCGTTCGGCGAGGGGGCGGGCGATGTCCTGGAGTCCTACCGGCGAATCGGCCTTCGCGTGGCGGACGACGACGAGCGTGGGCACACCCACCACCCTGCCCCACGACCACCCGGACGCGTCGCCCGGGCCACCCGCTCAGGGGAGCGTGCGCACCGCACGGGCCTCGTGGGCGCGCGCGGCCAGGTCCCCGTCGGCGGGGTAGACGACCTCCTCGAGGGTCAGTCCCTGCGCTGCGACGACCGCGACGGTGGGGTCGCGCACCGCGGCGTCCTGCACCAGCCGGGGCCAGGCGACGTCGCGACGGCCGTCGCCCACGGCCAGCGCGGCGCCGACGAGCGCGCGCACCATCGAGTGGCAGAAGGCGTCCGCCTGCACGTCGGCCACGAGCAGACCGTCGCCGTCCCGGGTCCACGAGTACGCCAGCAGGGTCCGCACGGTCGTGGCGCCCTCCCGGGGCCGGCAGAACGCGGCGAACTCGCGCAGGCCGACGAGGCTGCGCGCCGCGAGGTCCATCGCGCCCAGGTCGAGGGGGCGGCGGTGGTGCAGGACGTCGAAGCGCCGCAACGGCGGGAGCCCCGCGGGGTCGTCGCAGACGCGGTACGCGTAGCGGCGGCGCAGGGCGCTGAAGCGGGCGTCGAAACCCTCGGGGGCGAGCCCGGCCCGGTGCACCCGCACGTCGGGCGGCAGGACGCCCGCCAGGCGCCGCACGAGGGCCGCTGCGGGCTCCGTGCCCGACCGGCCCGGGACGGCGTCCCAGAGGGCGCGCGGGACGTCGACGTGGGCCACCTGGCCGCTCGCGTGCACCCCGGCGTCGGTGCGCCCCGCCACGGTGAGCCGGGGAGCGGGGTCCAGGCGCAGGACCCGGGCCAGCCCGGCGGTCAGCTCGCCCTGGACGGTGCGCAACCCCGGCTGCTCGGCCCAGCCGGAGAAGGCGGTGCCGTCGTAGCCGAGGTCCAGGCGCACCCGCACGACGCCGGGGGGAACGCGGACGAGCCCGCCCTCCCCGGTGTCGGGGAGGACGGGCTCGTCGGGGTGAAGGGAGGCGCTCAGGCCTGGTCCTTCGTGTTCTCGTCGCTCGGGTCGGCCTCGGCGGCGTCGACCTCGACACCCTCGTCAGCGGTCGCCGGGGCGTCCGCGTCGGGGAGGGTGTCGGGCTGGTCCACGCTGCCGGCCTCGACCTGGGTGGCGTCGGTGGACTCGGCCGCGGGGGCCTCGTCGCCGACGACGACCTCGTCGGCCGCCGGAGCGGTCGCCGCGGCGGCGCGCTCCGCCTCGCGGACGACACCCTGCTTGGCGCTGACCGGCTCCATGACGAGCTGGATCACGGCCATGGGGGCGTTGTCGCCCTTGCGGGGCCCGATCTTGACGATGCGGGTGTACCCACCGTTGCGCTCGGCCATGGCCGGCGCGATCTCGGTGAAGAGGAAGTGCACGACGGACTTGTCGCGGATCGTCTTCATGACCTCGCGGCGGGCCGCCAGGTCACCCTTCTTCGCGAAGGTGATCAGGCGTTCGGCGTACGGACGCATCCGCTTGGCCTTGGCCTCGGTGGTGGTGATGCTGCGGTGCTCGAAGAGGGCCGTCGCCAGGTTGGCGATGATCAGCTTCTCGTGGGCCGGCCCGCCGCCGAGCCGCGGACCCTTGGTGGGGGTGGGCATGTTGTTGTCTCCTCGGTTTTACCCCTCCCCCGCGTCAGCGGGGGGAGGGGCGACGGACGGTCAGAGCTGCTCGTCCTCGGCGAACGACGCGTCGTCGTCCTCGAAGTCGTTGACGACGGCGCTCGGGTCGAACCCGGGCGGGGAGTCCTTGAGGTGCAGGCCCATGCCGACCAGCTTGGCCTTCACCTCGTCGATGGACTTCTGCCCGAAGTTGCGGATGTCGAGCAGGTCGGCCTCGCTGCGCGAGACCAGTTCCCCGACGGTGTGGATGCCCTCGCGCTTGAGGCAGTTGTAGGACCGGACGGTGAGGTCCAGCGCCTCGATCTCCAGCGCGAGGTCCGCCGCCAGCGCGGCGTCGGTCGGCGAGGGACCCATGTCGATGCCTTCGGCCTCGACGTTGAGCTCACGGGCCAGACCGAACAGCTCGGTCAGCGTCTTGCCCGCGGACGCCACGGCGTCGCGCGGGGTGATGGCGTGCTTGGTCTCGACGTCGACGACGAGACGGTCGAAGTCCGTCCGCTGCTCGACGCGGGTCGCCTCGACCTTGTACGTCACCTTCAGGACGGGCGAGTAGATCGAGTCGACCGGGATGCGGCCGATCTCCTGCTCACCCGTCTTGTTCTGCGCCGCCGAGACGTAGCCGCGGCCGCGTTCGACCGTCAGCTCCAGCTCGAGCTTGCCCTTGCCGTTGAGCGTCGCGATGTGCAGGTCGGGGTTGTGGACCTCGACCCCCGCGGGCGGGGCGATGTCGGCCGCGGTGACCGCGCCCGGCCCCTGCTTGCGCAGGTACATCACGACGGGTTCGTCGTGCTCCGAGGAGACCACGAGGTTCTTGACGTTGAGGACGATCTCGGTGACGTCCTCCTTGACCCCCGGCACGGAGGTGAACTCGTGGAGCACACCGTCGATCCGCAGGCTCGTCACGGCAGCGCCCGGGATGGACGACAGCAGCGTGCGGCGCAGCGAGTTGCCGAGGGTGTACCCGAAGCCGGGTTCGAGGGGTTCGATGACGAAGCGCGAGCGGTACTCGTCGACGACGTCCTCGGTGAGGGTGGGGCGCTGTGCGATCAGCACGGAGGTTCCTTCCCGCGGGCGTCCGCCATATGACGCCCCGCACGCCCGTCAGCATCGGTCCGCCGACGGGGTCTGACTCGATCAGAGAACTGGTCCGATCAGGTGGGTCCCGCAGGCCTGGGCCTGCGGGACCGCACCGACGTCAGACGCGCCGACGCTTGGGCGGCCGGCAGCCGTTGTGCGGGCTGGGGGTGACGTCCTGGATCGCGCCGACCTCCAGGCCGGTGGCCTGCAGGGAACGGATCGCGGTCTCGCGGCCGGAACCCGGTCCCTTGACGAAGACGTCGACCTTGCGCATGCCGTGCTCCTGCGCACGACGCGCGGCCGCCTCGGCGGCCATCTGCGCAGCGAACGGGGTCGACTTGCGGGACCCCTTGAACCCGACCTGACCGGCCGACGCCCACGCGATGACCGCGCCCGTCGGGTCGGTGATCGAGACGATCGTGTTGTTGAACGTCGACTTGATGTGCGCGTGACCGTGCGCGACGTTCTTCTTCTCCTTGCGACGCGGCTTGCGCGTCGCCGTGGCCGTACGGCTCTTGGGAGGCATGCTCTCCGGGCTCCTGGTGTACTGCGGCGACTGAGATCGAGGGCGAACCCGTGGGTTCGCGAGGCGGCCCGCTGGCGGACCGCGCCGTCAGACTGCGACGGTTACTTGCGACCGGCCTTCTTCTTGCCGGCCACGGTGCGCTTCGGGCCCTTGCGGGTGCGCGCGTTGGTCTTGGTGCGCTGCCCGCGGACGGGCAGACCGCGGCGGTGCCGCAGGCCCTGGTAGCAACCGATCTCCACCTTGCGGCGGATGTCGGCGGCCACCTCGCGGCGGAGGTCACCCTCGACGCGGTAGTTGCCCTCGATGTGGTCGCGGAGCGCGACCAGGTCGTCGTCCGTGAGGTCGCGGACGCGCAAGTCCGGACTCACGCCCGTCGCGGCCAGGGTTTCCTGGGCTCGCGTGCGACCGACGCCGTAGATGTACGTGAGCGCGATCTCCAGCCGCTTTTCGCGGGGGAGGTCGACGCCGACGAGACGTGCCATGCGGGATGGTCCCTATCTGTCGCGGAGGTCTGGTGCAGGACCTGCCCCGCCGTCTCCTGCGGGTCCCCGGCCTCCGACCGGGGGTGTCACCGACCGCGGCTCGTGCTGCGGTCGGAGGGTCCTGCGCTGGGTGCCACCGTCTGCGTGCGGTGGCCTTTCCGTGGATCGACTGCTGGGGTGAGCCGGAGCTCAGCCCTGACGCTGCTTGTGACGCAGGTTGTCGCAGATGATCATGACCCGACCGTGACGGCGGATCACCTTGCACTTGTCGCAGATCTTCTTGACGCTCGGCTTGACCTTCATCGCTTCTCCGGTCGTGCTGACCCCGCCCGCGCGGAGCGGGGATCGGCGGCCAGTGGGTGGGTCACTTGTAGCGGTAGACGATGCGCCCGCGGGACAGGTCGTAGGGGCTGAGCTCGACGACCACCCGGTCCTCCGGGAGGATGCGGATGTAGTGCTGGCGCATCTTCCCCGAGATGTGGGCGAGCACCTTGTGACCGTTGCTCAGCTCGACGCGAAACATCGCGTTCGGCAGGGCTTCGATCACGGTGCCTTCGATCTCGATGACGCCGTCCTTCTTCGGCATGTCCTCCGCTTTTCCATCAAGTGTCGGTTCGGGATCAGCCCGGCCCTCGTGAGCACGGAACGTGCGAACGAGGAGGCATGGCGGACCGACGGTCAAGCTTACGTGACGGCGCGCCTGAGACGAAATCGGGCGATGATGCCGCTGAAGTGGGCTGGGGTGCAACACAAGAGACGGCGCACCCGACCGCGGGGGTCGGCGTCGCGGCCCCTCCCGGTGTCAGGCGGAAGGGACCTGGACCCCGAACGCCGCGAGCTCCGAGGCGCCCCCGTCGGGTGCGGTCAGCACCCAGAGGCCCTCGTCGAGGACGGCCACGGTGTGCTCCCAGTGCGCGGCGCGGGTGCCGTCGGAGGTGACCACGGTCCAGTCGTCCGGCAGGACGTCGGTCTCGATCCCCCCGCGGGTGCACATCGGTTCGATGGCCAGCACCATGCCGGGACGGACCTTGGGGCCCTTCTCGCGGACCCGGTAGTTCAGGACGTCGGGCGCCATGTGCATGGCCGTACCGATCCCGTGGCCGGTGTAGCCGTCGACGATGCCCAGGCGGCCGTCCACAGCGTCCTCCACGGCCGCGCCGACGTCGCCGACCCTCCCCCGTGCGTCGAGGGCCGCGATGCCCGCCCAGAGCGCCTGGCGGGTGATCTCGACCAGTTCCGCGTCGCCGGCGTCGTCCGGTTCACCCACGATCGCGGTGAAGGCGGAGTCGCCGTGCCAGCCGTCGACCACCGCTCCCCCGTCGATCGAGACGACGTCGCCCGCGACGAGCCGGGTGTCGCCGGGGATCCCGTGCACGACGACCTCGTTGACCGAGATGCAGAGCGTGGCCGGGTAGCCGTGGTACCCGAGGAAGTTGGACGTCCCACCACCGGCGCGGATGACC
Source organism: Kineococcus sp. AC630 (assembly GCF_979255925.1). Taxonomy (NCBI): domain Bacteria; kingdom Bacillati; phylum Actinomycetota; class Actinomycetes; order Kineosporiales; family Kineosporiaceae; genus Kineococcus; species Kineococcus sp. AC630. Next base: position 78,928 of record NZ_CEEDMJ010000002.1, on the reverse strand, counting down.
TCCGCGCCGATGGCGTCCAGCTCCTTCGGGGTGATCCCGGGCCGCAGGGCGGCCCGCACCGACTCCAGGGCCGCGGACGTCAGCAGCCCCGCCGCACGCATCTTCTGGATCTGTTCGGGGGTCTTGATCTCGACCCGTTCACGTCCGAGCACGGTGGCGGCGCGTCAGTTCGGGAGGCCGAGGGCGGCGACCAGGCGCGAGGTGACCTCGGCGATCCCGCCGAGGCCGTCGACGCTGCGCAGCAGCCCGCGGTCGGAGTAGACCTTCACGAGGGGCGCGGTCTGGTCCAGGTAGACCTGCTGGCGGGTGCGGACGACCTCTTCGGTGTCGTCGCTGCGCCCCTGCTCCAGCGCGCGGTGCGTCAGCCGACGGACGAGCTCGTCGGTGTCCGCCGTGATCTCGAGCACGTGCTCGAGCTTCACGCCGAACCCGGAGAGCATCTCGTCGAGCTCGCGGACCTGGTCCGTCGTGCGGGGGTAGCCGTCGAGGATGAAGCCCTCGGTGGCGTCGGGCTGCTCGAGGCGGTCGTGGACCATCGCGTTGGTCACGGTGTCCGGCACGTACTTGCCGGCGTCCAGGTACTCCTGGACGGTCTTGCCCAGTTCGGTCTGCTCCGCGACGTGGGTCCGGAAGATGTCGCCGGTGGAGATGGCCGGCACCCCCAGGCGGGCGGAGAGGAGCTTGGCCTGGGTGCCCTTGCCGGCACCCGGCGGACCGAGGAGGACGAGACGAGTCATCGCAAGAACCCTTCGTAGTTGCGCTGTTGGAGCTGGGACTCGATCTGCTTCACCGTCTCGAGCCCGACCCCGACAATGATCAGGATCGACGTGCCCCCGAAGGGCAGGTTCGTGCTGGCGTTGAAGAGCACGATAGCGATGAGCGGGAGCAGTGCGATCAGTCCCAGGTACAGCGATCCTGGCAGGGTGATGCGGGTGAGGATGTAGTCCAGGTACTCGGCGGTGGGCCGGCCGGCGCGCACCCCGGGGATGAAACCGCCGTACTTGCGCATGTTCTCGGCGACCTCGTCCGGGTTGAACGTGATCGCGACGTAGAAGTACGCGAAGAAGATGATCAGCAAGAAGTACGTGACCATGTACAGCGGGTGGTCGCCCTTGGTCAGGTTGTCGTTGATCCAGATGACCCAACCCGCGTTCGGGTCGCTGAACTGGCCCACCAGCGCCGGCAGGTACAGCAGCGACGACGCGAAGATCACCGGGATGACGCCGGCCATGTTGACCTTGAGCGGGATGTAGGTCGAGGTGCCCCCGTACATGCGGCGGCCGATCATCCGTTTGGCGTACTGGACGGGCACCCGGCGCTGGGACTGCTCGACGGCCACGACGAGGGCGACCACCACGACGATGATCGCGAGGACCGCGACGAAGGTGCCCCAGCCCTGCTGGTTCTGGATGCCCCAGAGCGCGGAGGGGAAGCCCGCGGCGATCTGGGCGAAGATCAGCAGGGACATGCCGTTGCCGATGCCGCGCTCGGTGACGAGCTCACCCATCCACATGATCAGGCCGGTGCCTGCGGTCATGGTCATGACCATCAGCACGATCGTCTGGACGCTCTGGTCGGGGAGGACCTGGGCGTTGCACGCCGTGCCGAAGAGGCGCGAGGGGTCCTTGGCGATGGTCACGTAGGTGGTCGACTGCAGGACCGCGAGACCGATCGTCAGGTACCGCGTGTACTGCGTGAGCTTGGTCGTCCCCTGCTGGCCCTCCTTCTTGAGGTCCTCGAAGCGCGGGATGACCACCGTCAGCAGCTGGATGATGATGCTCGCTGTGATGTACGGCATGATCCCGAGCGCGAAGATGCTCAGCTGCAGCAGCGCGCCGCCGGAGAACAGGTTCACCAGGCCCAGCAGGTCGTTGCCCGACTGCGACGCCTTGATGCACGACTGGACGGCGCTGTAGGAGACCCCTGGGGCCGGGACGAACGAGCCGAGCCGCACCAGCACGATGATCCCCAGCGTGAAGAGCAGCTTGCGGCGCAGGTCGGGCGTCCGGAAGGCGCGACCGATTGCGGTGAGCACTACAACCTCCTGCACCGCACTCCCCCGCGGTGCGCGGGAAGGGCGGGTTCGTCACTGACAGATCGGACGGTTGGGCCGGACGTGCGACACGTCGCACGCACGCAGCCCACAGAGGACCCTACCTCGCCACAAACGCACACGCGGCGGTAGCGGACGATCACTCGTCGCTACCGCCGCGTGGGCTGTGTCGTCGCTGGGTCAGCGAACGGTGGTGGAACCGCCCGCAGCCGCGATCTTCTCGGCCGCCGACGTCGAGAACTTGTCGGCCGTCACCTGCAGAGCCACGGAGATCTCCCCCGTGCCCAGCACCTTGACGAGCTGGCCCTTGCGGACCGCGCCACTGGCGACGAGCTCGTCGACACCGATGGTGCCGCCCTCGGGGAAGAGGGAGCCGAGCTTGTCGAGGTTGACGACCTGGTACTCGACGCGGAACGGGTTCTTGAACCCGCGCAGCTTCGGCAGGCGCATGTGCAGGGGCATCTGGCCGCCCTCGAAGGCCTCGGGCACCGAGTAACGAGCCTTGGTGCCCTTGGTCCCACGACCGGCGGTCTTGCCCTTGCTGCCCTCACCGCGACCCACACGGGTCTTGGCGGTGTTCGAACCCGGAGCCGGACGCAGGTGGTGCAGCTTCAGGACGTGTTCACCCTGGTTGGCCATCAGTCGACCTCCTCCACGGTCACGAGGTGCGAGACGGTGTTGACCATCCCGCGGAACTCGGGCTTGTCGTCCTTGACGACCGACTGCCCGATCTTGTGCAGGCCGAGGCTGCGCAGCGTCTCGCGCTGGTTCTGCTTGCGGCCGATGCCCGAGTTGATCTGGGTCACCTTGAGACGAGCCATCAGGAGGTCACCCCCGCAGCCTGGGCGCGCAGCAGCGCGACCGGGGCGACGTGCTCGACGGGCAGACCACGACGCGCCGCCACCTGCTCGGGACGCTCGAGGCCACGGAGGGCCTCGATCGTCGCGTGCACGATGTTGATCGCGTTGCTGCTGCCCAGGGACTTCGACAGGACGTCGTGCACGCCGGCGCACTCGAGCACCGCGCGGACGGGACCACCGGCGATGACGCCGGTGCCCGGGGAAGCCGGACGCAGCATGACCACGCCGGCCGCCTTCTCACCCTGGATGGGGTGCGGGATGGTGCCCTGGATCCGCGGCACGCGGAAGAAGTTCTTCTTGGCCTCTTCGACACCCTTGGCGATCGCCGCGGGCACCTCCTTGGCCTTGCCGTAGCCGACACCGACGGTTCCGTCGCCGTCACCCACGACCACGAGGGCCGTGAAGCTGAAGCGACGGCCGCCCTTGACGACCTTGGCGACACGGTTGATGGTCACGACGCGCTCGACGAAGTTGCTGCGGTCGCCCGCATCGCCCCGTCCGCGGTCACGGCCGCCACCGGCGTTGTCGCGACGGCCGCGGTTGTCGCCGCTGCCGCCACCACGGTTGTCGTTGTTTCCGCCGGCCGCACCGGCGCCACCGGCGCCTCGGCGCTGGGGTCCAGGCATCAGACGTTCCTCATCTCTTCGAGTGCTCGGGTCACAGGGCCAACCCGGCTTCCCGGGCGCCGTCGGCGATGGCCGCGACTCGACCCGCGTACCGGTTCCCACCGCGGTCGAAGACCACGGCTTCGATGCCGGCCGCCTTGGCCCGCTCGCCGACGAGGACGCCGACAGCCTTCGCCTTGGCCGACTTGTCGTCGCTGCTCGCGCGCAGGTCCGTCTCCATGGTCGAGGCCGACGCGAGGGTGTGACCCTGTGCGTCGTCGATGACCTGGACGAACACGTGCCGGGCGGACCGGGTGACGACGAGACGCGGACGCACTGCGGTGCCCACGACCTTCTTGCGCACTCGGGTGTGACGGCGCTTGAGCGAAGCCGCCTTGCCCTTCGTGGTGCGCTGAGTGGAGAGACCCATCGTCACTTACCAGCCTTTCCGACCTTGCGGCGGATCTGCTCGCCGGCGTAGCGAACGCCCTTGCCCTTGTAGGGGTCGGGCTTGCGCAGCTTGCGGATGTTGGCGGCGATCTCGCCCACCTGCTGCTTGTCGATGCCGGCGACGGAGAAGCGCGTGTTGTTCTCGACGGCGAAGGTGATGCCGGCCGGAGCCTTCACCACGACCGGGTGGCTGAAGCCGAGGGCGAACTCGAGGTCCGAACCCTTCGGCGTCACGCGGTAACCGGTACCGACGATCTCGAGCTTCTTCTCGTAGCCCTTCGTCACACCCTCGACCATGTTGGCCAGCAGGGTGCGGGTGAGTCCGTGCAGCGAGCGCGAGACGCGCTCGTCGTCCGGACGCTTGACCAGCAGCGTGCCGTCTTCGCCACGTTCGACGGAGATCGGGGACGCGATGGTGTGGTTCAGCTCGCCCTTGGGGCCCTTGACCGTGACGGCGAGGCCGTCGATGGTCACGTCCACGCCCGTGGGGACGGTGATCGGGAGTCGACCGATGCGCGACATGAGTCCTCCTCCCTCACCAGACGTAGGCGAGGACTTCCCCACCCACGCCCTTCTTGTTGGCCTGCTTGTCGGTCAGGAGACCCGAGGAGGTGGACAGGATCGCCACGCCCAGGCCGCCCAGAACGCGGGGCAGGTTGGTCGACTTCGCGTACACCCGGAGACCGGGCTTGCTCACACGGCGCAGGCCGGCGATCGAACGCTCGCGGTTGGGGCCGAACTTCAGCTCCATGGACAGCTTCTTGCCGACTTCGGCGTCCTCCACGGACCAGGAGGCGATGTAGCCCTCGGCCTGCAGGATCTCGGCGATGTGCGACTTCAGCTTGCTGTACGGCATGGACACGGTGTCGTGGTACGCCGAGTTGGCGTTACGCAAGCGCGTCAACATGTCGGCGATGGGGTCAGTCATCGTCATCGGGCTCGTCCGCCCTTCCTCGCCGGGGTTTCCGGTGCGCGGTGTGCGCTCCGGACCTTCGGCGTCGTCGAAATGATGTCAGGAGTCACCAGCAGGTCGATCCCACTCACCAGCTGCTCTTGGTCACACCGGGCAGCTCGCCCGCGTGTGCCATCTCGCGCACACAGATTCGGCACAGGCCGAACTTCTTGTACACGGCGTGGGGACGCCCGCACTTCTGGCAACGGGTGTAGCCACGAACCTTGAACTTCGGCTTGCGTGCGGCCTTGGTGATCAGAGCGGTCTTCGCCACGGTCAGTTCTCCTTGAACGGGAAGCCCAGAGCACGCAGCAGCGCACGGCCTTCGTCGTCGGTCTTCGCCGTCGTCACGACCGTGATGTCCATACCGCGGACGCGGTCGATCCTGTCCTGGTCGATCTCGTGGAACATGGACTGCTCGTTGAGACCGAAGGTGTAGTTGCCGTTCCCGTCGAACTGCTTCGGCGAGAGACCACGGAAGTCGCGGATGCGCGGGAGCGCCAGCGACGTCAGACGGTCGAGGAACTCCCACATGCGGTCGCCCCGCAGCGTGGTGTGGCAACCGATCGGCATGCCCTCGCGCAGCTTGAACTGCGCGATCGACTTGCGGGCCTTGGTGACCTGCGGCTTCTGACCGGTGATGGCCGTCAGGTCGCGGACAGCGCCGTCGATGAGCTTGGAGTCACGAGCCGCCTCGCCGACACCCATGTTCACCACGACCTTGACCAGGCCGGGGATCTGCATGACGTTCGGGTAGGCGAACTGCTCGTGCAGCTGACCCTTGATCTCTTCGCGGTAGCGCTGCTTCAGACGCGGCAACGCACGGGTTTCAGTCGTCGTGGTCATCAGATGTCCTTGCCGGAACGCTTGGCGACGCGGATGCGGTTGGTCTTGGTGCGACCGTCGCGTTCCACCTGCTCCGTGCGGATGCCCACACGGGTCGGCTTCTTGGTCTCCGGGTCGACGAGCTGCACGTTCGAGATGTGAATGGGGGCCTCGCGCTCGACGATGCCACCCTCCGTGCCCGGACGAGCCTTGGTGTGACGCTTGATGCGGTTCACACCCTCGACGAGGACGCGCTGGGTCTCCCCGTTGACGTCCAGGACCTTGCCCTGCTTGCCGAGGTCGGACGTCTTGGTCCCGTCCTCGTTGCGACGACCGCGAACGCGGGTGATGACCTGGACCAGGTCACCCTTCTTGATGCGGGTCTTCCCCATGGTCAGAGCACCTCCGGCGCCAGCGAGATGATGCGCATGAACTTCTTCTCGCGCAGTTCACGACCGACGGGCCCGAAGATTCGGGTGCCACGCGGGTCGCCGTCCGCGCGGAGGATCACCGCAGCGTTCTCGTCGAATCGGATGTACGAACCGTCGGCGCGCCGACGCTCCTTCTTGGTACGGACGATGACGGCCTTGACCACATCGCCCTTCTTGACGTTTCCACCGGGGATGGCGTCCTTGACCGTTGCCACGATCACGTCACCGATGCCGGCGTAGCGGCGGCCGGAGCCACCGAGCACGCGGATGCACAAGATCTCCTTGGCACCCGTGTTGTCGGCGACCTTGAGCCGCGACTCCTGCTGGATCACTCTCTACTCCTTCGTCGCGCCGGTTCTCGACCACCCGTTGAGGGGGCGAGCCTGGCCGAACGGACATGGAATCTGGGGGTGGGCCGCGACAGCGGCCCACCCGACGTCAGTCGCTGCGCTCGAGAGCGCGCGAATCACTTCGCGCGTTCGAGGACCTCGACGACGCGCCAGCGCTTGGTCGCCGACGTGGGACGAGTCTCGGCGATGAGGACGAGGTCGCCCACACCGGCCGTCTCGACCTCGTCGTGCGCCTTGACCTTCGTGGTGCGGCGGATGACCTTCGCGTAGAGCGGGTGCTTCACGCGGTCCTCGACCTCAACCACGACGGTCTTCTGCATCTTGTCGCTGACGACGTAACCGCGGCGCGTCTTGCGGTCGCCACGATCGGTGGTGCTGGCGGCGCTGGTCTGCTCGCTCACTTCGCAGCCTCCTTCGTGATCGGCGCCTCGGTGATGCCGAGCTCGCGCTCGCGCATCGTCGTGTAGATGCGGGAGATGTCCCGCTTGACGGCCTTCAGCCGGGAGTTGTTCTCCAGCTGACCGGTCGCCGACTGGAAGCGCAGGTTGAACAGCTCTTCCTTGGCCTTCTTGAGCTCGTCGACCAGCTTCGCGTCCTCGAACTCACGCAGCTCGTCGGCGCCCAGGCCCTTCGTCCCGACGGCCATCATTCACCACCCTCGCGACGCACGATCTTGCACTTGACCGGGAGCTTGTGGATGGCGCGCGTCAGCGCCTCCGTAGCGATCTTCTCGGTCGGGAAGGACAGTTCGAACATCACGCGTCCGGGCTTGATGTTCGCGATCCACCACTCCGGCGAGCCCTTGCCGGAACCCATGCGGGTCTCGGCGGGCTTCTTGGTCAGCGGCCGGTCCGGGTAGATGTTGATCCAGACCTTGCCGCCACGACGGATGTGGCGGGTGATGGCGATACGAGCGGACTCGATCTGCCGGTTGGTGACGTAACCGCCCTCGACGGCCATGATCCCGTACTCACCGAAGGTGACCCGGGTGCCGCCGGAGGCCGCACCACGCCGCGTGGGGTGGTGCTGCTTGCGGTGCTTGACTCGGCGCGGAATGAGCACGACTCAGGCCTCCGATCCGGTGGTCGCCGGCGCTGCGGCAGCGGCCGGGGCCGCCTCCGCCGCGGGGGCGTCGCTGGTGGGACGAGGACGACGCGCACCACGGTCGGGGCGGTCGCTGCGCTCGCCACGACGCGGGGCGCGCGGGTTGGCGGCCTGCGACTGGGCGAGCTCACGGCTGGTGATGTCGCCGTGGTAGATCCAGACCTTCACGCCGATGCGGCCGAAGGTGGTGCGGGCCTCGTAGAAGCCGTAGTCGATGTTCGCGCGGAGGGTGTGCAGCGGCACACGGCCTTCGCGGTAGAACTCGGAACGGCTCATCTCGGCGCCGCCGAGACGACCGGCGCACTGGACACGGATGCCCTTGGCCCCGGAACGCATCGTGGTCTGCATCCCCTTGCGCATGGCGCGACGGAACGAGACGCGGCTGGCGAGCTGCTCGGCGACACCCTGGGCGACGAGCTGCGCATCGGTCTCGGGGTTCTTGACCTCGAGGATGTTCAGCTGCACCTGCTTGCCGGTGAGCTTCTCCAGCTCGGTCCGGATGCGGTCGGCTTCCGCCCCACGACGACCGATGACGATGCCCGGTCGTGCGGTGTGGATGTCGACGCGGACCCGGTCACGGGTGCGCTCGATCTCCACCTTGGAGATGCCGGCCCGCTCCATGCCCTTGGCCATGAGCTTGCGGATCGCGACGTCTTCCTTGACGTAGTCGGCGTAACGCTGACCAGTCTTGGTGGAGTCGGCGAACCACCGGCTGCGGTGATCGGTGGTGATGCCCAGTCGGAACCCGAACGGGTTGACCTTCTGTCCCATCAGCGGGTCCTCCTCGTCTTCTTGGCGCCCTTGACGGCGGGTGCGACGACCACGGTGATGTGGCTGGTGCGCTTCAAGATGCGCCCCGCGCGCCCTTGGGCACGGGGACGGAAGCGCTTCATCGTCGGGCCCTCGTCGACGTGGATCGCCTTGACGACGTACTCGGCCGGGTCGAACGCCTCAGAGTGCTTGTCAGCGTGGAACTTCGCGTTCGCCATGGCGCTCTCGACGAGCTTGCGAACGGGTTCCGCCGCGGACTGCGGGGCGAACGAGAGCACAGCGACGGCCTCAGTGGCCTGCTTGCCCCGGACGAGGTCGACGACTCGGCGCGCCTTCTGGGGCGTGACGCGGAGGTACCGCGTCTGCGCCTTGGCTTCCATCCTTGTCCTGCTTCCTGGTTTCGGTCTCGAAAGGTTGTCTCGCGGAGCCGGGAGGCTCAGCGGCGACGACCCTTGCGGTCGTCCTTCTCATGGCCCTTGAACGTGCGCGTGGGCGCGAACTCGCCGAGCTTGTGCCCCACCATCGACTCAGTGACGAAGACGGGGGTGTGCTTGCGGCCGTCGTGCACCGCGAACGTGTGGCCCAGGAAGTCCGGCGTGACGACCGAACGGCGGGACCAGGTCCGGATGACGTTGTGCGTACCGGCCTCGTTCTGAGCGTCCACCTTCTTCTGAAGGTGGTCGTCGACGAACGGGCCCTTCTTCAAGCTGCGAGGCATGGCCTGAACTCCCTATCAGCGCTTCTTGCCGGTGCGGCGGCGACGAACGATGAGCTTGTCGCTCTCCTTGCCCGGACGCCGCGTACGGCCCTCAGGCTGACCCCACGGGCTGACGGGGTGACGACCACCGGACGTCTTCCCCTCACCACCACCGTGGGGGTGGTCGATCGGGTTCATGGCGACACCACGGACGGTCGGGCGCTTGCCCTTCCAGCGCATGCGGCCGGCCTTGCCCCAGTTGATGTTGGACTGCTCGGCGTTGCCGACCTCGCCGATGGTGGCGCGGCAGCGGACGTCGACGTTCCGGATCTCACCGGACGGCATGCGCAGCTGGGCGAAGCGGCCCTCGCGGGCGACCAGCTGAACGCTGGCGCCTGCGGAACGGGCGATCTTCGCTCCCCCACCGGGACGGATCTCGATCGCGTGGATCACCGTACCGACGGGGATGTTGCGCAGCGGCAGGTTGTTGCCGGGCTTGATGTCGGCCTCGGGGCCGTTCTCGATCCGGTCGCCCTGCTTGAGCTTGGCCGGCGCGATGATGTAGCGCTTCTCGCCGTCCACGTAGTGCAGCAGCGCGATGCGCGCGGTGCGGTTCGGGTCGTACTCGATGTGCGCGACCTTGGCCGGCACGCCGTCCTTGTCGTGACGACGGAAGTCGATCACGCGGTAGGCGCGCTTGTGGCCACCACCGATGTGGCGGGTGGTGATGCGGCCGGACGAGTTGCGACCACCGGTCTTGGACAGCGGGCGAACGAGCGACTTCTCAGGCTCGCTCCGCGTGATCTCGACGAAGTCGGCGACGGACGAGCCGCGGCGGCCCGGTGTCGTCGGCTTGTACTTGCGGATTCCCATTGCAGCGTTTCCTCGGGTTCGAAGGTTGTCTACGGCAGTCGTGCGAGCCCGCAGGCTCAGGCGACCGAGCCGCCGAAGATGTCGATCGTGCCCTCGCGCAACGTCACGATGGCCCGCTTGGTGTCCTTGCGCTTACCCGTGCCGTACCGGGTGCGCCGGCTCTTGCCCTGCCGGTTCGCGGTGTTCACCGACGAGACCTTGACGCCGAAGACGCGTTCGACCGCGACCTTGATCTCGGTCTTGTTCGCGCCCGGGTCGACCAGGAACGTGTACTTCCCCTCGTCGATGAGCGCGTAGCTCTTCTCCGAGACGACCGGCGCGAGCAGGATGTCGCGCGGGTCCTTCTGGGTTCCACCGATGGCACTCACAGGGTGCTCCCTTCCGACTCCGCTGCCACCGCGGTCGCGCTGCGACCCGTCGGCGGCCCCGCGACGAAGGCGTCGAGCGCCGCGCGGGTGAAGACGACGTCGTCGCTCTTCATGACGTCGTAGGTGTTCAGCTGGTCCTGGGGCAGGACGTGCACGTTGTCGAGGTTGCGGAGGCTCTTGACCGCCACCTCGTCGTCGCGGGTGAGCACGACGAGCACGTTCTTGCGACCGGACAGCGTGGCGATGAGCGTCCGCGCGGTCTTCGTCGAGGGGGCGTCACCCGAGGCGAGGCCTTCGACGACGTGCAGACGGTCGTGACGCACCCGGTCGGAGAGGGCACCGCGCAGAGCGGCCGCCTTCATCTTCTTCGGGGTGCGCTGGGAGTAGTCGCGGGGCTTAGGCCCGTGGACGATCCCGCCGCCGGTGAACTGGGGGGCGCGCAGCGAACCCTGACGGGCGCGGCCGGTGCCCTTCTGCTTGTACGGCTTCTTGCCGCCACCACGGACCTCGCCACGACGCTTGGTCGAGTGCGTGCCCTGGCGTGCCGCCGCGAGCTGCGCGGTCACGACCTGGTGGATCAGCGAGATGTTCGCCTGGCGGCCGAAGTCCTTCGCGGGGAGCTCGACGGTGCCGTTGCTGCCGCCGTCGACGGTCCGCAGCGGGACGGTGATGGCCTCGGTCTGAGCGGTTTCGGTTGTCATCAGGCTCAGGCCTCCTTCACGCGCGCCTTGGACGCGCTCTTGACGAGCACGAGGCCGCCGCGGGGACCGGGGATCGCGCCCGTGATGAGCAGCAGACCCTTCTCCACGTCGATGGCCTGCACGGTCAGGTTCTGGGTGGTCTGGCGAGCCGCACCCATGCGGCCGGCCATGCGCATGCCCTTGAACACGCGACCCGGGGTGGCGCAGCCGCCGATCGACCCGGGCTTGCGGTGGTTGCGGTGCGCACCGTGGGAGGCGCCGACGCCGTGGAAGCCGTGACGCTTCATGACACCGGCGAAGCCCTTGCCCTTGGTGGTGCCCACCACGTCGACGGTGGCGCCGGCCGCGAAGGCCTCAGCGGTGACTTCCTGTCCCAGGGAGTACTCCGCGGCGTCCGTCGTGCGCAGTTCCACCAGGTGACGGCGCGGCGCGACGCCGGCCTTCTCGAAGTGGCCGGCAGCAGGCTTGTTCGCCTTGCGCTGCGCGATGGCCGTGGTGGCCAGCTGGACGGCTTCGTAGCCGTCGTCGGTAGTGGTGCGGATCTGGGTGACGACGTTGGGCTCGACCTTGACGACGGTCACGGGAACGATGCGGTTGTCCGCGTCCCACAGCTGCGTCATGCCGAGCTTGGTGCCGAGCACCCCTCGCACTTGCCTGTCGCTCATGGTGTTGGAATCCCTCAGAGCTTGATCTCGATGTCGACACCGGCCGGGAGGTCGAGTCGCATGAGCGAGTCGACGGTCTTCGGCGTGGGGTCGATGATGTCGATGAGGCGCTTGTGTGTGCGCATCTCGAAGTGCTCGCGGCTGTCCTTGTACTTGTGCGGCGAGCGGATGACGCAGTAGACGTTCTTCTCGGTCGGCAGCGGCACGGGCCCAGCGACCGAGGCGCCCGTCCGGGTCACCGTGTCGACGATCTTGCGCGCCGAACTGTCGATGACCTCGTGGTCGTAGGCCTTGAGCCTGATGCGGATCTTCTGTCCCGCCATGGCGTCGTCTGACTCTCTCTCTTCGTACCGCTACTGACTCGCGCACGGCGCGGTGCACCTGCTGGTGCTCCGACCCCCGAGGTCGGGCGTGTCGCACTTCCGCACGATCTTCACCGTCTCCCGGTTGCCCGGATTGGTCCTGTCGTCCTGTTCAGGTTGCCCTGGAGGTCCAGGTGAACCGTCCGCCGCCCGTACGAGACGTTCGACGTTCGCGGTTGACGCTCCGTGGTCCTGGTCCGGTCCCCGGATCGGGTGGAATCGTGATCCAGGCGCGGACCAGCGGCGCGGCAACTCCGACAGTTTGCCAGACGGAGGGGGCCGTTGGCGAATCGAGTCAGCGGCAGCAACGGTGGTGGCTACTGCGTGGTCTGCAACGCGTTGCGCTGCACGACGAAGGGGCGGGTCCGAGTGGACCCGCCCCTCCGTCTGGCGGAGCGTCCCGTCGGGAGAGGGTGGACCTCCCCCGACGGATCAACTCACTTGAGGATCTTCACGACCCGGCCGGCGCCGACGGTGCGGCCACCTTCACGGATGGCGAACTTCAGGCCCTCTTCCATGGCGATCGGCTGGATGAGGTCGACCTTCATCTCAGTGTTGTCGCCGGGCATGACCATCTCGGTGCCCTCGGGCAGCGAGACGACGCCGGTGACGTCGGTCGTCCGGAAGTAGAACTGCGGACGGTAGTTGTTGTAGAACGGCGTGTGACGGCCACCCTCGTCCTTGGACAGGATGTACGCCTGGCCCTCGAACTCGGTGTGCGGCGTGATGCTGCCGGGCTTGACCACGACCTGGCCACGCTCGACGTCGTCACGCTTGAGGCCACGCAGGAGCAGGGCGGCGTTGTCGCCGGCCTGGCCGCTGTCCAGCATCTTGTTGAACATCTCGATGCTGGTCACGGTGGTCTTGGCGGACGTCGGACGGATGCCGACGACCTCGACCTCCTGGTTGACGTTCAGGACGCCACGCTCGATGCGCCCGGTCACGACGGTGCCGCGGCCGGTGATCGTGAAGACGTCCTCGATCGGCATCAGGAACGGCTGGTCGATGGCGCGCTCGGGCTCGGGGATCGCGGTGTCGACCGCGTCCATGAGCTCCATGAGCTTCTCGCCCCACTCGGCGTCGCCCTCGAGCGCCTTCAGCGCCGAGACGCGGACGACGGGGAGGTCGTCACCGGGGAACTCGTAGGACGTGAGGAGCTCACGCACCTCCATCTCGACGAGCTCGAGGAGTTCCTCGTCCTCGACCATGTCGGCCTTGTTCAGCGCGACCACGATGTAGGGGACGCCGACCTGGCGAGCCAGGATGACGTGCTCCTTGGTCTGCGGCATCGGGCCGTCGGTCGCCGCGACCACGAGGATCGCACCGTCCATCTGGGCCGCACCCGTGATCATGTTCTTGATGTAGTCCGCGTGACCCGGGCAGTCGACGTGGGCGTAGTGACGCGCCTCGGTCTGGTACTCGACGTGTGCGATCGAGATCGTGATGCCGCGCTGACGTTCCTCAGGGGCCTTGTCGATCTGGTCGAACGCCGAGGCCTTGTTCAGCTCCGGGAACTTGTCGTGCAGCACGCGGGTGATCGCCGCGGTCAACGTCGTCTTCCCGTGGTCGATGTGACCAATCGTGCCGATGTTGACGTGCGGCTTGGTCCGCTCGAACTTCGCCTTCGCCACTGGGGGTCCTCCTCGGACTATCGTTTTCTTCCCGACCCGGTCAACGGGTGGGTGGGTGACCTGGCTGGTCACTGGCCCACGCGGTGGTGGTCCAGGGGTCGTGCAGGGTGGGGAAGCGGTCCTGGTGGACCGCTCCCCCGGGTCTGTCAGGAGCGGGTCATTCCCCGCGGACCTTCTTGACGATCTCTTCCGCCACGTTCCGCGGAACTTCAGCGTAGTTGGAGAACTGCATCGAGTAGACCGCGCGGCCCTGGGTCTTGGACCGGAGGTCGCCGACGTAGCCGAACATCTCCGACAACGGGACGGTGGCCTTGACGAGCTTGGCCCCGCTGACGTCGTCCATGGACTCGATCTGCCCACGGCGGGAGTTCAGGTCGCCGATGACTTCGCCCATGTAGTCGGCGGGCGTGCGCACCTCGACGGCCATGACCGGCTCGAGGAGCACGGGCTGCGCCTTGCGGACAGCTTCGCGCAGAACCATCTTGCCGGCGATCTTGAAGGCCATCTCCGACGAGTCGACGTCGTGCGCCGCACCGTCGTTGAGGGAGGCCTTGATGCCGACGAGCGGGTAACCCGCGACGACACCCTCCTGCATGGCTTCCTGGATGCCCTGGTCCACGGAGGGGATGTACTCACGCGGGACGCGACCACCGGTGACGGCGTTCACGAACTCGTAGAACGTGCCGTCGGCGGTGTCCAGCGGCTCGATGGAGACCTGGACCTTCGCGTACTGGCCCGAACCACCCGTCTGCTTCTTGTGGACGTAGTCCTCCTTGAGGACCGCCCGACGGATGGTCTCGCGGTAAGCCACCTGGGGCTTGCCGACGTTGGCCTCGACCTTGTACTCGCGCTTCATCCGGTCGACGAGGATGTCGAGGTGGAGCTCGCCCATCCCCTTGATGATCGTCTGACCGGTCTCCTGGTCGAGCTCGACCTGGAAGGTCGGGTCCTCTTCGGCCAGGCGCTGGATCGCGGTACCGAGCTTCTCCTGGTCGCCCTTGGTCTTCGGCTCGATGGCGACCGAGATCACGGGCTCCGGGAAGGTCATCGACTCGAGGACGACCTGCTGGGCGGCGTCGGAGAGGGTGTCCCCCGTCGTCGTCTCCTTCAGGCCGATCATCGCGTAGATGTGACCCGCACGGGCCTCGTCCACGGGGTTCTCCTTGTTGGAGTGCATCTGGAAGAGCTTCCCGATGCGCTCCTTCTTCCCCTTGGTCGAGTTCACGACCGCGGAGCCGGCCGCGACCACGCCGGAGTACACCCGGACGTAGGTCAGCTTGCCGAAGAAGGGGTGTGCCGCGACCTTGAACGCCAGGGCCGAGAACGGCTCCGTCGCGTCGGGCTTGCGGATGATCTCGACGGACTCGTCGCCGACCTTGTGGCCCACCATCGGCTTCACGTCGAGCGGCGAGGGCAGGTAGTCGATGACCGCGTCGAGCATGGGCTGCACGCCCTTGTTCTTGAACGCGGAGCCGCAGAAGATCGGGTACAGCTCGGAGTTGATCGTCAGCTTGCGGACCGCAGCCTTGATCTCCTCGGGCGTGATCTCCTCGCCGCCGAGGTACTTCTCCAGGAGGGTCTCGTCGGTCTCCGCGACGCGCTCGACGAGCTTCGCGCGGTACTCCTCGGCCTGCTCCTGCAGCTCGGCCGGGATCTCCTCGATGGTGTAGTCCGCACCGATCTGGACCTCACCGTGCCACGTGAGAGCACGCATGTAGACGAGGTCGATCATGCCGGAGAACGTGTTCTCGGCACCGATCGGGAGCTGCATCACGAGGGGTTCCGCACCAAGGCGGTCCTTGATGGTGTCGACGGTGAAGAAGAAGTCGGCGCCCAGCTTGTCCATCTTGTTGACGAAGCAGATGCGGGGGACGTCGTACTTGTCCGCCTGCCGCCACACCGTCTCGGACTGCGGTTCGACACCTTCCTTGCCGTCGAAGACGGCGACCGCGCCGTCGAGGACGCGCAGCGAGCGCTCGACCTCGACCGTGAAGTCCACGTGGCCCGGGGTGTCGATGATGTTGATCTGGGTGCCCTCCCAGAAGCAGGTGGTGGCTGCGGAGGTGATGGTGATGCCCCGCTCCTGCTCCTGCGCCATCCAGTCCATCGTGGCCGCGCCGTCGTGCACTTCGCCGATCTTGTAGTTGATCCCCGTGTAGAAGAGGATCCGCTCCGTCGTCGTGGTCTTGCCGGCGTCGATGTGAGCCATGATGCCGATGTTGCGGACCTTGGTCAGGTCCGTCAGCACGTCCTGTGCCACGGTTTACTGCCTCTTCCCTGGGATCGAGGGGGTGAGTCGGCCGGCACGGTCGGACGAGCCGACCGTGCCAGGCGCTGGGGTCACCAGCGGTAGTGCGCGAAGGCCCGGTTCGACTCGGCCATCTTGTGGGTGTCCTCGCGACGCTTCACCGCGGCACCGAGGCCGTTCGAGGCGTCCAGGATCTCGTTGAGCAGACGCTCGGTCATCGTCTTCTCGCGACGCTGACGCGAGTAGCCCACGAGCCAGCGCAGCGCCAGCGTCGTGGAACGCGTGGGGCGCACCTCGATGGGCACCTGGTAGGTCGAACCACCGACGCGGCGGGACTTGACCTCGATCGCAGGCTTGACGTTGTCCAGCGCGCGCTTCAGCACGACGACGGGGTCGCCACCGGTCTTCTCACGGGCACCCTCGAGCGCGCCGTAGACGATGGACTCGGCGACGGACTTCTTGCCGTCGAGGAGGATCTTGTTCACGAGCTGCGTCACCAGGGGAGACTGGTAGACGGGGTCCACCACGAGGGGACGCTTGGGTGCGGGGCCCTTGCGCGGCATGTCAGCTCTTCTCCTTCTTCGCGCCGTAGCGGCTGCGGGCCTGCTTGCGGTTCTTCACGCCCTGCGTGTCGAGCGACCCGCGGACGATCTTGTAGCGGACACCGGGGAGGTCCTTCACTCGACCGCCACGCACCAGGACCATCGAGTGCTCCTGGAGGTTGTGGCCGACGCCCGGGATGTAGGCGGTGACCTCGATGCCGCTCGTCAGCTTGACGCGGGCGACCTTGCGCAGAGCCGAGTTCGGCTTCTTCGGGGTCGTTGTGTACACGCGCGTGCACACGCCGCGTCGCTGCGGGCTGCCCTTCAGGGCGGGCGTCTTGGTCTTGACGACCTTGTCCTCCCGGCCCTTGCGGACCAGCTGCTGGATGGTGGGCACCCTGTCTCCGTCTTTTTCGATCTTGTGTGTCGGCTGATGTCATCGGGACGCGCTACCCGTCGTGGGCGGCGCTCGACCCCCGCCGACCCACGAGGTCGGGCGTGTCGTTCGGTCGAGGTCCCGCGGTGGTGACGTCCTGTCACCGGGCTGCGGGCGCGCTCGTGTCAAGCGGACACGAGACTACCCGCCGCGTCTGGCGATGGTCAAAACGAGGTGGGGGACGCTCGGGCAGCCCCCACCGAGGGGCCGTCCCCCTCCCCCGCTGCGGGGGACGGGGACGGCCCGGTGGGACTGCTCAGCGGTAGTCGCTGGAGCCGTAGTCGAACTCCTCGAGCGGGACGGCCTGGCCGGAGCCCACACCGAACTGCGCGTAGTCCACGTCGTCGTAGCCGGGCACCGAGTACATCTGCGCCTTGGCCTCCTCGGTGGGCTCGACCCGGACGTTGCGGTAGCGGGGAAGCCCCGTGCCGGCCGGGATGAGCTTGCCGATGATGACGTTCTCCTTGAGGCCCAGGAGCGGGTCGCTCTTGCCCTCCATGGCGGCGTTGGTGAGGACCCGCGTCGTCTCCTGGAAGGAGGCGGCGGAGAGCCACGAGTCCGTCGCGAGCGACGCCTTCGTGATCCCCATCAGCTCCGGACGACCGGAGGACGGCTGACCGCCCTCGGCCATGACCCGACGGTTCTCCTCCTCGAAGCGCGCACGTTCGACGAGCTCACCGGGCAGCAGCTCGGAGCCGTTCTGCTCGATGATCGTCACCCGCTTGAGCATCTGGCGGACGATGACCTCGATGTGCTTGTCGTGGATCGACACGCCCTGGGAGCGGTAGACCTCCTGCACCTCGTCGACCAGGTGCATCTGCACCCGGCGCGGGCCGAGGATGCGCAGCACCTGCTTGGGGTCGACCGCACCCTGGACGAGCTTCTGCCCGACCTCGACGTGCGTGCCGTCCTCGACCAGGAGCCGCTGACGACGCGTCACCGGGTACTCGACCTCTTCGGCACCGTCGTCGGGGGTCACGACGATCTTGCGACCCTTGTCGGTGTCCTCGATGCGGGTGCGTCCCGACACCTCGGAGATCGGCGCGTTCCCCTTGGGGGTGCGGGCCTCGAAGAGCTCGACCACGCGCGGCAGACCGTGCGTGATGTCACCGGCCTCGGACGCGGCACCACCGGTGTGGAAGGTACGCATCGTCAGCTGGGTACCGGGCTCGCCGATCGACTGGGCCGCGACGATGCCGACGGCCTCGCCGATGTCGACGAGCTTGCCGCTGGCCAGCGAACGGCCGTAGCAGCGGGCACAGGTGCCGACGCGCGACTCGCACGTGAGCACCGAGCGGACCTTGAGGCTCTCGACCCCCTGGGCGACCAGGGCGTCGATGACCACGTCACCGAGGTCGGAACCGGCCGGCAGCACGACCTCGCCGTCGACGGAGACGTCGGTGGCCAGCGTGCGTGCGTAGACGCTGGTCTCGACGTCGTCGTGGCGACGCAGGGTGCCGTCGGAGTTCTTCTCCGCGATGGGCATGGCCAGACCGCGGAAGGTGCCGCAGTCGTCCTCGCGGACGATGACGTCCTGGGAGACGTCGACGAGACGACGGGTCAGGTACCCGGAGTCGGCGGTCCGCAGCGCGGTGTCCGCCAGCCCCTTGCGGGCGCCGTGCGTGGTGATGAAGAACTCACCCACGGTCAGGCCCTCGCGGAACGAGGCCTTGACCGGGCGGGGGATGATCTCGCCCTTCGGGTTCGCCATCAGGCCACGCATGCCGGCGAGCTGACGCATCTGCATCCAGTTGCCTCGCGCACCCGAGCTCACCATGCGGTGGATCGTGTTGTGCGTCGGCATCGCCGCCTCGAGGTCCTTCGCGACCTCGTTGGTGGCCTGGGTCCAGATCTCGATGAGCTCCTGGCGACGCTCGTCGTCGGTGATCAGACCGCGCTCGTACTGCTGCTGGACCTTCTCGGCCTTGGCCTCGTAGCGCTCGAGGATCGCCTGCTTGTTGGGCGGGGTCACGACGTCGGCGATGGAGACGGTGGTGCCCGACCGGGTGGCCCAGTGGAAACCGGCCTCCTTGAGGGCGTCCAGCGTCGCCGCCACCTGGACCTTCGGGTAGCGCTCGGCGAGGTCGTTGACGATCGTCGAGAGCTGCTTCTTGTCGACGACGACGTTCACGTACTCGTAGTCGACGGGCAGCGTCTCGTTGAACAGCGCCCGACCCAGCGTGGTCTCCACGTCGAGGTCCTGGCCCTGCTCCCAGCCCTCGGGCAGCGCCATGTTCGCCGTCGGGACGACACCCGAGAGACGGATGCGCACCTTGGCGTTGAGGTTCATCTGCTTGCCGTCGAAGGCCATGATCGCCTCGGCCAGCGAGGAGAACTGACGGCCCTCCCCGGCGACGTCGTCCCGGTCGGCGGTCAGGTGGTACAGACCGATGATCATGTCCTGGGTGGGCATGGTCACCGGGCGACCGTCCGCCGGCTTGAGGATGTTGTTCGACGACAGCATGAGGATGCGGGCCTCGGCCTGCGCCTCCGCGCTCAGCGGCACGTGCACGGCCATCTGGTCACCGTCGAAGTCCGCGTTGAACGCGGTGCAGACGAGCGGGTGGATCTGGATGGCCTTGCCCTCGACCAGCTGGGGCTCGAAGGCCTGGATGCCGAGGCGGTGCAGCGTGGGCGCGCGGTTGAGCAGCACGGGGTGCTCGGTGATGACCTCGGACAGGACGTCCCAGACCACCGGGCGGGCGCGCTCGACCATGCGCTTGGCCGACTTGATGTTCTGCGCGTGGCTGAGGTCGACGAGCCGCTTCATGACGAAGGGCTTGAAGAGCTCCAGGGCCATCTGCTTGGGCAGACCGCACTGGTGCAGCTTCAGCTGCGGGCCGACGACGATGACCGAACGGCCCGAGTAGTCGACGCGCTTGCCGAGCAGGTTCTGGCGGAACCGGCCCTGCTTGCCCTTGAGCATGTCGGACAGCGACTTCAACGGGCGGTTGCCCGGCCCGGTCACCGGCCGGCCGCGGCGGCCGTTGTCGAACAGCGCGTCGACGGCCTCCTGCAGCATGCGCTTCTCGTTGTTCACGATGATCTCGGGAGCCCCGAGGTCGAGCAGGCGCTTCAACCGGTTGTTGCGGTTGATGACGCGGCGGTAGAGGTCGTTCAGGTCCGACGTCGCGAAGCGGCCACCGTCGAGCTGCACCATCGGGCGCAGGTCCGGCGGGATGACCGGGACGCAGTCGAGGACCATGCCCTCGGGCGAGTTCCGGGTGGTGAGGAACGCCGAGACGACCTTGAGGCGCTTGAGCGCACGCGTCTTGCGCTGCCCCTTGCCGGTGGCGATGGTCTCGCGCAGGGACTCGGCTTCGGCCTCGAGGTCGAAGTCCTGCAGACGCTTCTGCAGCGCCGCCGCACCCATGCCGCCCTCGAAGTACAGGCCGAAGCGCTCGCGCATGGCGCGGTAGAGCACCTCGTCACCCTCGAGGTCCTGGACCTTGAGGGTGCGGAAGCGGTCCCAGATCGTGGTCAGACGGTCGATCTCCGCGTCGGCGCGACGGCGGATCTGCGCCATCTCGCGTTCGGCGGACTCGCGCACCTTGCGGCGCACGTCCGACTTCGCGCCCTCGGCCTCGAGCTCGGCCAGGTCGGTCTCGAGCGTCTTGGCGCGGGTCTCGACGTCGGAGTCCCGACGGTTCTCGACCTCACGCTTCTCGACCTCGATCTGGGCCTCGAGCGAGGAGAAGTCGCGCTGACGTCCCTCGTCGTCGACCGACGTGATCATGTACGCGGCGAAGTAGATGACCTTCTCGAGGTCCTTCGGCGCGAGGTCGAGCAGGTAGCCCAGACGGCTCGGGACACCCTTGAAGTACCAGATGTGGGTGACGGGAGCGGCGAGCTCGATGTGGCCCATGCGCTCACGACGCACCTTGGCGCGCGTGACCTCGACACCACAGCGTTCGCAGATGATGCCCTTGAAGCGGACGCGCTTGTACTTGCCGCAGTAGCACTCCCAGTCCCGGGTGGGGCCGAAGATCTTCTCGCAGAAGAGTCCGTCCTTCTCGGGCTTCAGGGTGCGGTAGTTGATGGTTTCGGGCTTCTTGACCTCACCGTGCGACCACGTGCGGATGTCGTCCGCGGTGGCAAGCCCGATGCGCAGCTCGTCGAAGAAGTTGACGTCGAGCAACGGAATCTTCTTTCTGTCGTGTGTTCCGAGGTCTGACTCTGTCCGTGGAACCCCTCAGGGGCTCCGTTCGTCCGGCGGTGGCGGGCCGGGGGTACTCCCCCGGCCCGCACCCCGTCAGACCTCTTCGACGCTGCTGGGCTCGCGTCGGGCCAGGTCGATGCCCAGTTCCTCGGCCGCCCGGAAGACGTCCTCGTCGCTGTCGCGCATCTCGATGGCCATGCCGTCGGAGGAGAGGACCTCCACGTTCAGGCAGAGCGACTGCATCTCCTTGATGAGCACCTTGAAGGACTCGGGGATGCCCGGTTCAGGGATGTTCTCGCCCTTGACGATGGCCTCGTAGACCTTCACGCGGCCGAGCACGTCGTCGGACTTGATCGTCAGCAGCTCCTGCAGGGCGTAGGCGGCGCCGTAGGCCTCGAGGGCCCAGACCTCCATCTCGCCGAAGCGCTGTCCACCGAACTGCGCCTTACCACCCAGCGGCTGCTGGGTGATCATCGAGTACGGACCGGTCGAACGGGCGTGGATCTTGTCGTCGACCAGGTGGTGGAGCTTCAGGATGTACATGTAGCCGACCGCGACCGGCTCCGGGAAGGGCTCCCCGGAGCGACCGTCGAACAACTGCGCCTTGCCGTCGCCCTGGACCAGACGGTCCCCGTCCCGGGTCGGGATGGTCGAGCTGAGCAGACCGGTGATCTCCTCCTCGCGCGCACCGTCGAAGACGGGGGTCGCGATGCGGGAGCCGGCCGGGGCCGAGCGGATCTCCTCGGGGATGAGCTTCGCCCAGTCCGGCTCGCCCTCGATCTTCCAGCCGCGGCTGGCGATCCAGCCGAGGTGGAGCTCGAGGACCTGACCCACGTTCATGCGGGACGGGACACCGAGCGGGTTGAGGATGACGTCGACGGGCGTGCCGTCCTCGAGGAAGGGCATGTCCTCGACGGGGAGGATCTTCGAGATGACGCCCTTGTTGCCGTGACGACCGGCGAGCTTGTCACCGTCGGTGATCTTGCGCTTGTTCGCCACGTAGACGCGGACCAGCTGGTTCACGCCCGGGGGCAGTTCGTCGCCCTCGTCGCGGTCGAAGACCTTGACGCCGATGACGGTGCCGGTCTCGCCGTGGGGCACCTTCAGCGAGGTGTCGCGGACCTCACGGGCCTTCTCGCCGAAGATGGCGCGCAGCAGGCGCTCCTCCGGGGTGAGCTCGGTCTCGCCCTTGGGCGTGACCTTGCCGACGAGCAGGTCGCCGTCACGGACCTCGGCGCCGATGCGGATGATCCCGCGCTCGTCGAGGTCGGCCAGCACCTCCTCGGCCACGTTCGGGATGTCCCGCGTGATCTCCTCGGGCCCGAGCTTGGTGTCGCGGGCGTCGACCTCGTGCTCCTCGATGTGGATCGAGGAGAGGACGTCGTCCTGCACGAGGCGCTGCGACAGGATGATCGCGTCCTCGTAGTTGTGGCCCTCCCACGGCATGAACGCGACCATCAGGTTGCGTCCGAGCGCCATCTCGCCGCCCTCGGTCGAGGGACCGTCCGCGAGGACCGTCCCGACCTCGACGCGGTCGCCCTCGTTGATGACGACCTGCTGGTTGTAGGCGGTGCCGTGGTTGGAGCGGCGGAACTTCGCGACCTTGTAGGTCGTCGAGGTGCCGTCGTCGTTCGTCGTCGTGATCATGTCGGCGGACACGTCCGTCGCGACACCGGCCTTGGAGGCCACCACGACGTCACCGGCGTCGACCGCGGCACGGAACTCCATGCCGGTACCGATCAGCGGCGCCTCGGACTTGACCAGCGGGACGGCCTGACGCTGCATGTTCGCGCCCATGAGCGCGCGGTTCGCGTCGTCGTGCTCGAGGAACGGGATCATCGCGGTCGCGACGGAGACCATCTGCCGGGCGGCGACGTCCATGTAGTCGACCTCGTCGCGCGGGACGAACTCGGTCTCACCACCCTTGGCGCGCACCAGGACGCGGGCCTCGGCGAAGCGGGAGTCCTCGTCGAGCGGGGCGTTGGCCTGCGCGATGACGAAGGCGTCCTCCTCGTCGGCGGTGAGGTACTCGACCTCGTCGGAGACGATCCCGTCCTTGATCTTGCGGTACGGGGTCTCGATGAAGCCGAACGGGTTGATGCGCCCGTAGGACGAGAGCGAACCGATCAGGCCGATGTTCGGGCCTTCCGGGGTCTCGATCGGGCACATGCGGCCGTAGTGCGACGGGTGGACGTCGCGGACCTCCATGCCGGCGCGCTCACGGGAGAGACCGCCCGGGCCCAGCGCCGAGAGACGGCGCTTGTGGGTCAGACCCGCGAGCGGGTTGGTCTGGTCCATGAACTGCGACAGCTGCGACGTCCCGAAGAACTCCTTGATGGAGGCCACGACGGGACGGATGTTGATCAGCGTCTGCGGCGTGATCGCCTCGACGTCCTGGGTCGTCATGCGCTCGCGCACGACGCGCTCCATCCGGGACAGGCCGGTGCGGACCTGGTTCTGGATGAGCTCGCCGACGCTGCGCAGACGGCGGTTGCCGAAGTGGTCGATGTCGTCGACCTCGACGCGCGCCTCGATGGGCTGCCCGTTCTTGACGCCCGGCATGGTGACCTCGCCGGCGTGCAGCTTCACCAGGTACTTGATGGTGCGCACGATGTCGTCGACGGAGAGGACGCTGTCGGACAGCGGCTCCTCGGTGCCCAGCTTCTTGTTGACCTTGTAGCGGCCGACCTTGGCCAGGTCGTAGCGCTTGGGGTTGAAGTACAGGTTGTCGAGCAGGTTGCGCGCGGCCTCCTGCGTCGGCGGTTCACCCGGACGCAGCTTGCGGTAGATGTCCAGCAGCGCGTCCTCGACGCCCGAGGTGTGGTCCTTCTCCAGCGTGGAGATCATCGACTCGTAGTCGGCGAACTCCTCGCGGATCTGGGACTCGCTCCAGCCCAGGGCCTTCATCAGGACCGTGACCGACTGCTTGCGCTTGCGGTCGACGCGGACGCCGACGGTGTCGCGCTTGTCGATCTCGAACTCGAGCCAGGCACCGCGCGAAGGGATGATCTTCGCGGTCCAGGTGTCGCGGTCGGACGTCTTGTCCGGCACGCGCTCGAAGTAGATGCCCGGCGAGCGGACCAGCTGCGACACGACGACGCGCTCGGTGCCGTTGATGACGAAGGTGCCGCGCTCGGTCATGAGCGGGAAGTCGCCCATGAAGACGGTCTGCGACTTGATCTCACCGGTGTTGCCGTTGATGAACTCCGCCGTGACGAACAGGGGCGCGGAGTAGGTGAGGTCGCGCTCCTTGCAGTCGTCGAGGGAGTACTTCGGCGGCTCGAAGCGGTGGTCGCGGAACGACAGCGACATGGAGCCCGAGAAGTCCTCGATCGGGGAGATCTCTTCGAAGATCTCCTCCAGACCGGAGGTCGTCGGGACGGCGAGCCCACCGTTGGTGGAGGCCTCGACCCGGTCCTGCCAGCGCTTGTTGCCGAGCAGCCAGTCGAAGCTGTCCGTCTGGAGCGCGAGGAGGTCGGGGACCTCCAGTGGTTCGTGGATCTTGCCGAAGGAGTATCGACCGGAGATCGTGCGCGGTGCCTTGTTGCCGATGTACGTGCGGTTCGGTGCGGACGCTGGAAGCGAGGCAGCCAAGAGTGGTCCTTCCACGGGCCTGCGAACTCTGTGCACTACCCGCCCCGCTCGGTCGTTCCCACGGCGACGACCGGCTATATGACTCTGGGCAGCGCAAAACAGCAGAGTACCCCCGATGGGCACGACTGTCCAACCCCCGGATCTGGCGATCCGGGCGCCGCGCGCCGGTGACCGCGAGCTCCCCGACGGCGACGTCGGCCCCGACGACGGTGTCGGGACGAGCAGGCGGTCGTGTTGACGACCGAGATGAGGATGTCCCCCCGACGCGTCTGCGTCAAGGCGACCCCCCGGGCGTGTGGGCAACTCCCTGAACCGGCCCCGGAAAGCGTCCGGAACGCCGCAGGGGCGGCCGGACCGAGGTCCGACCGCCCCTGGGGCGTAGCGACCCGGGTCAGCCCCGGGCGGGGGTCACTTGAGGGTGACGGTGGCGCCAGCGGCTTCGAGCTGGGCCTTGGCCTTGTCGGCAGCGTCCTTGGCGACCTTCTCGAGGACGGGCTTGGGGGCGCCGTCGACGAGGTCCTTGGCCTCCTTGAGGCCGAGGGAGGTCAGCGCGCGGACCTCCTTGATGACACCGATCTTCTTGTCACCAGCGGCCTCGAGGATGACGTCGAACTCGGACTGCTCTTCAGCAGCCTCGGCCGGCGCGCCGGCGACCGGGCCACCGGCCATCGCCACGGGGGCGGCGGCGGTGACGTCGAAGGTCTCCTCGAACTTCTTCACGAACTCGGAGAGCTCGATGAGGGTGAGTTCCTTGAACGCGTCGAGCAGCTCGTCGGTGCTGAGCTTCGCCATGAGGGCGGTCCTTCCTGAGTGTGTGGGTCCCGCGGTTCGCTGCGCGGGCAGGGGGTGGGAGCTGGGAGCTCAGGCGTCCACGGTCTCGGCCACGGGGGCCTCGTCCGCGGCAGCCTCTGCGGGGGCGCCCGCAGCCTGCTTCTCCCGCAACGCTTCCACGGTGCGGACGGTCTTGGACAGCGGCGCCTGGAACAGCGACGCGGCCTTCGACTGGGTGGCCTTGAGGACACCGGCGACCTTGGAGAGGAGAACCTCGCGGGACTCCAGGTCGGCCAGGGCCTTGACGTCGTCGGCGCTGATCGCGCGGCCGTCGAGCACGCCGCTCTTGACGATCAGCTGGGGGTTGGCCTTGGCGAAGTCACGCAGACCCTTGGCCGCCTCCACCGGGTCACCGGTGATGAAGGCGATCGCGGAGGGGCCGGACAGCTGCCCCTCGAAGGCCGTGACTCCGGCCTCCTTCGCGGCGATGCTGGTCAGCGTGTTCTTCAGGACCGCGTAGGTCGTGTCAGGACCCAGCGCCGTCCGCAGGTTCGTGAGCTGCGCGACGGACAACCCCCGGTACTCGGTGAGCACCGCGGCGTTGGACTCCTGGAACAGAGCCGTGAGTTGCTTCACGGCGGCGATGTTCCTGGGCTTCGGCATGTGTGCCCTCCTTCCTCGTCTCGGGGGAAACCGGTCGACCCCGAAAGCACGAAACGCCCCGGCGCAGGTGCGCGGGGCGTCGGAGGGCGGCCGCCAGGGCCGCGATCGAAGCTCTTGCTCACCTGCGCAGGTCGCCCGCACTGCGGGGCCTTCAGCTACCAGCACCAGAGGTTCTGCACCAGAGGTGTGGTTAGCGACCGGCGGTCTTCGGTACTGGACAAGACTACACGCCGTGGGCGGGTGCTCCTGACCGCACGACGCAGGGGCGGGACCCCGGAACGGGATCCCGCCCCTGCGGGGTGGTTCAGCGACGCGTCAGTTGACGGTCGCCTCTCCGGTGAGGTTGCGGGTCAGCGCGGGGTCGACCGGCACGCCCGGGCCCATCGTGGTGGTGATGGTGGCCTTGCGCAGGTAGCGGCCCTTGGAGGAGGACGGCTTGAGGCGCAGCACCTCGTCGAGCGCGGCGGAGTAGTTCTCGACGAGCTGGGTGTCGTCGAAGCTCGCCTTGCCGATGACGAAGTGCAGGTTGGCGTGCTTGTCGGTGCGGAACTCGATCTTCCCGCCCTTGATCTCCGTGACGGCCTTCGCGACGTCCATGGTCACGGTGCCGGTCTTCGGGTTCGGCATCAGACCACGGGGGCCCAGCACCTTGCCCAGACGACCGACCTTGCCCATGAGGTCCGGGGTCGCGACGGCGGCGTCGAAGTCGAGGCGGCCCTTGGCGACCTCGTCGATGAGCTCGTCGCCACCGACGATGTCGGCGCCGGCGGCCTCGGCCTGCGCGGCGCGGTCACCGACGGCGAAGACCAGCACGCGGGCGGTCTTGCCGGTGCCGTGCGGCAGGTTGACGGTGCCGCGGACCATCTGGTCGGCCTTGCGGGGGTCCACACCGAGGCGGAACGCGACCTCGACGGTGGCGTCGTACTTCACCAGCGACGTCTCGCGCGCGAGCTTGACGGCGTCGAGCGGTGCGTACAGCTCGTCGAAGTCGATCTTCTCGGCTGCGGCCTTGTAACCCTTGCTGCGCTTCACTTCTGCTCCTCTGGATCGTTGAGGGTCGTGGTCGAACGGACCGCGCGCGGCCCTGCCACTGGAACTACCGCTGAGTGTCGGGTGCGACAGCTCAGTCGGAGACGGTGATGCCCATGGACCGAGCGGTGCCCGCGATGATGCGGGCGGCCATGTCGATGTCCTTGGCGTTGAGGTCCTGCAGCTTCTGCTCCGCGATCGAGCGCACCTGCGCGTTGGTGAGGTTCGCGACCTTCTTCACGTGGGGCTCACCGGAGCCCTTCTCCACGCCCGCAGCCTTCTTGATGAGCTCGGCGGCCGGCGGGGTCTTGGTGATGAAGGTGAACGAGCGGTCCTCGTAGACCGTGATCTCGACCGGGATGACGTTGCCGCGCTGGGACTCGGTCTGCGCGTTGTACGCCTTGCAGAACTCCATGATGTTCACGCCGTGCTGACCGAGCGCGGGCCCGATCGGCGGGGCCGGGGTCGCCTGGCCGGCCTTGATCTGGAGCTTGATGAGCCCGGAGACCTTCTTCTTGGGGGGCATGAGCGATCCCTTCCTCGGATGCGTGACGGCCGTTCGGTGCCCGCGGTTCGGGCGACGACGTGTTGTGGCCGTCGATCAGTCTACGGGAGGACTCCCCCGGCCCCCAAAACGGGACGCCCCCACCCGGTCCGGGGTGGAGGCGTCTCGCGAGGAGCGGTGCGTCAGATCTTGGCGACCTGGTTGAAGTTCAACTCGACCGGCGTCTCGCGGCCGAAGATCGAGACCAGCACCGTGAGCTTCGCGCGGTCGGTGGAGATCTCGGAGATCGTCGCGGGGAGGGTCTCGAAGGGGCCCTCCATGACGGTGACCGATTCGCCGACCTCGAAGTCGACGGTCTTCGTCGGGGCGGCGGCGCCACCACCGGCGCTCTTCTCGCCGGCCTTCTCGCTGGACGGCAACGTCGGCGCGAGCATGGAGAAGATCTCGTCGTTGGACAGCGGGACCGGCTGGTGGGTGTTGCCCACGAAACCGGTGACCCCCGGGGTGTGCCGGACGGCGCCCCACGACTCGTCGGTCAGGTCCATGCGGACGAGGACGTAGCCGGGGATCCGGACGCGGCGCACGTTCTTGCGGGTGCCGTTCTTGACCTCGACGACCTCTTCCATGGGCACCTCGACCTGGAAGATGTAGTCCTCCATGTTGAGGGAGGTCATGCGGGTCTCGAGGTTGGTCTTCACGCGGTTCTCGTACCCGGCGTAGGAGTGGATGACGAACCACTCGCCGGGTGCACGACGGAGCTTCTTGCGGAACTCCTCGACCTCGTCGACCTCGTCCTCACCGGCGTCGAGACCTTCGGCGACCTCGCCCTCGACCTCTGCGCCCTCGGCGTCCACGGACGCACCGTCGGGCGACTCGCCCTCGACCGGTTCCGCGACGTCCTCGACCTCGGCGTTCAGGTCGCCGGCCTCGTCACCCTCGTCACCCTCGACGGCACCGATCGCGTCGGCGACCGGTTCGTCGGGGGTGTCCGCGGCCTGCTCGGCGTCGGCTTCCACGTCGGCCTCGGCGTCCGCGTGGACGTCGTCGGCGTCGTAGGTCTGGGTCGCGACGTACTGCTCGTCCGACTTGTCGTCGTCCGAGGGACCCCACTGCTCCGACACGTGCTGACCTGCTTCCTTCGGGATCGGGACTCGCAACGCACCAGGCTGGTGCGCGCTGACGTTCGTCAGGACCCGAACACCAGCAGGACGAGCTTGCCGATGCCGTAGTCCAGGGCGGACACGAAGAGCATCATCACCACGACGAAGACGAGCACGACTCCGGTGTAGCTCAGCAGGTCCCGGCGGGTGGGCCAGACGACCTTGCGCAGCTCTTCGATGACCTGACGCAGGAACAGCAGGAGACCGTTGCGCTTCTTGGCCTCGGCGGGTTCCGCCGTGGCCTTCGTCGTCTGGCTCACCTCGCGCTGCCCCGCTTCTGTCGTGTGTCGCTCACGTACGGACGTGCCTCCCGGAGGACCGGGAGCACGGGTGGTGCTCGCAGGGCAGGAGGGACTCGAACCCACAACCGCCGGTTTTGGAGACCGGTGCGCTACCAATTGCGCCACTGCCCTGAACGGATGCGCCGCCCCGGAGGGCGTGCGAAACCTCGACGGTTCGAGAACCGCCACGACCACCATAGGTGACGCCGGGGCTCACCGTCGAACCCGTCCGGGCTCCGAGGCTCCACGGCCGCACGCCGAGGGGTGGAAGGATGACCTGCGTGACCGCCCAGACGAGTCCTCCGCCCGGCACCGCCCCCACCGGTGCGCGCCACCGCGTCTCGGCCCGCATCGCGGGCATCGCCGAGTCCGCGACCCTCGCCGTGGACGCCAAGGCGAAGGCGCTGAAGGCCGCCGGTCGCCCGGTCATCGGCTTCGGTGCGGGCGAGCCGGACTTCCCGACCCCGCAGGCCATCGTCGAGGCGGCCGTCGCGGCCTGCACCGACCCGGCCAACCACCGCTACACCCCCGCCGGCGGGCTGCCCGTCCTGCGGGAGGCGATCGCGGCCAAGACGGCGCGCGACTCCGGCTACCAGGTCTCCCCCGCCCAGGTCCTGGTCACCAACGGTGGCAAGCAGGCCGTCTACGAGGCCTTCGCCGCGATCCTCGACCCGGGTGACGAGCTGCTGCTGCCGGCGCCGTACTGGACGACCTACCCCGAGGCCGCGCGCCTCGCCGGCGGGGTCGCCGTGGAGGTCTTCGCCGGCCTGGAGCAGGGCTACAAGGTGACCGTCGACCAGCTCGAGGCGGCCCGCACGCCCCGCACCAAGGCGCTGCTGTTCTGCTCCCCCTCGAACCCGACCGGCGCGGTCTACTCCCCCGAGGAGGTCCGCGCGATCGGTCACTGGGCCCTGGAGCACGGCGTCTGGGTCATCAGCGACGAGATCTACGAGCACCTCGTCTACGACGGCGTGCGCGCCGCCTCGATGCCCGTGGAGGTCCCCGAGCTCGCCGACACCTGCATCGTCGTCAACGGGGTCGCGAAGACCTACGCCATGACGGGCTGGCGCGTGGGCTGGCTGATCGGGCCGCCCGACGTGGTCAAGGGTGCGGCGAACCTGCAGTCGCACCTGTCCTCCAACGTCGCGAACGTGTCGCAGCGCGCGGCCGTCCAGGCGCTCACCGGTGACCTGACCGCCGTCGCCGCGATGCGGAAGGCCTTCGACCGACGTCGCACGACGATGGTGCGGATGCTCGACGCGATCGAGGGCGTGCGCTGCCCCCTGCCGCAGGGCGCGTTCTACGCCTACCCCAGCGTCGAGGACCTGATCGGGAAGACGTTGCGGGGCACCGAGATCACCTCGTCCGCCGTGCTGGCCGAACTCATCCTCAGCGAGGCCGAGGTGGCCGTCGTCCCGGGCGAGGCGTTCGGTCCGAGCGGCTTCCTGCGCCTGTCCTACGCCCTCGCCGACGCCGACCTGGTGACCGGGGTCGAGCGCATCCAGGCCCTCCTCGCCGAGGTGCGCTGAGCGCGGGTACACCGTCCGGTGGACCCGCGGGGGGCGCTCGAGCCGTCACCCTCGGGGGGTGAACCCCCTGCCCGCCGTCCGAGTCCGCGGACTCACCAAGCGCTACCCCAACGGCACGCTCGCCCTCGCCGGGATCGACCTCGACGTCGATCCCGGCGAGTGCGTGGCCCTGCTCGGCCCGAACGGAGCCGGCAAGACGAGCACCGTCGAGGTCCTCGAGGGGCACCGCTCGCGCGACGGCGGTGAGGTCGACGTCCTCGGCGAGGACCCGGCCACGGCCGGCCTCGCCTGGCGGGCACGGCTCGGCATCGTCCTGCAGGAGGCGACCGACGCCGCCG
This sequence comes from Kineococcus sp. AC630, assembly GCF_979255925.1. Classification (NCBI taxonomy): domain Bacteria; kingdom Bacillati; phylum Actinomycetota; class Actinomycetes; order Kineosporiales; family Kineosporiaceae; genus Kineococcus; species Kineococcus sp. AC630. The sequence goes on along the minus strand of NZ_CEEDMJ010000002.1, from coordinate 47,975 downwards.
ACCTCTCGGTGCGCGAGGCCGTGCACCACTTCGCCCTCTACCACCTCGACGCCCGCGACCCCGACGAGGTCATCGCCCTCGTCGGGCTCGAAGGCTCTGCGCGGCAACGGATTCGAGCCCTCTCCGGCGGACAGCGCCGACGGCTCGACGTCGCGCTGGGCATCCTCGGCCGCCCCGAACTGCTCTTCCTGGACGAGCCCACGACGGGATTCGACCCCGAGGCGCGGCGGCACTTCTGGGACCTCGTCCGCGGTGTGCAGGCCGAGGGCACGACGATCCTGCTGACCACCCACTACCTCGACGAGGCCGCCGCGCTGGCCGACCGCGTCGCCGTCGTCGTGGGCGGCCGGGTCGTGGAGACCTCCACCCCGTCCACCCTCGGCGGACGGTTGCGGTTGGGGGCGACGGTGCACTGGAGCGAGTCGGGATCCGCGCGGGTCGAGCGCACCGACCGGCCCGGCGACCTGGTGCGGCACCTGCTGGCGCGCCCGGAGCTCCTCGTCGACGGCGAGCTGCCCGGGCTGGAGGTCCACCGGCCCACGCTGGAGGACGCCTACCTGGCCCTCGTGGACGGGGTCCGGCGGTGAGCGCCCCCGAGGTCCGCCGCCCCGAGACCCCCACCAGCGAGCGCTCGCGCACCGGCGTGCGGGGTCGCCCCTCGACGGCCCGCATCGCGCTGGCGCGCACGGGTCTGGAGGTCCGGCAGTTCGTCCGGGAACGTGACGCGATGGCGTTCGTCTTCGCCTACCCCATCGTCATGCTCGTCATCTTCGGGTCGATCTTCGGCGCCCAGCGGCTGCCCGACGGGACGCCGTTCTCGCACTACTTCCTGGCCGGGATCGTCGCGACCGGGATCATGCTCACGAGCTTCCAGAGCCTCGCCGTCGGCATCGCCGGCGAACGCGACGACGGGACCCTGAAGCGGTTGCGCGGCATGGCCGTCCCCGCGCTGGCCTACGTCCTGGGCAAGGTCGGCATGGTCCTGGCCACGTCGGTCGTCCAGCTGGTCCTGCTGCTCCTGGTCGCCCGGATCGCCTACGACGTGCCGTGGCCGGGTGACCTGACGCACTGGGCCCGCTTCGGGTGGGTGTTCGCGCTGGGAACGGTGGCCGGGACGGTGCTGGGGGTCGCGTTCTCCGCCGTCCCGGCCTCGGCGCGCTCCGCGACCGCGGTGACGGCCCCCGTGGTCATCGTCCTGCAGTTCTTCTCGGGGGTGTTCTTCACGCTCGCGTCCCTGCCGGGCTGGATGCTCGCCGTCGCGGAGGTCTTCCCGCTGAAGTGGATGGCCCAGGGCCTGCGGGCGGCACTGCTGCCGGAGAGCGCCGCAGCGGCGGAACCGGGCGGGAGCTGGGAACTGGGCACGGGAGCGCTGATCATGGCCGCCTGGGTCGTGCTGGGCCTGCTCCTCTGCCTGCGGTCCTTCCGCTGGACCCGCAAGGACCGGTGAGCGGGCACGATGACCGGGTGGGACACCTCAGGAGCGCTGGTCGGTGAGCAGGAACCCCGCGACCACCTCGTGGTGGGTGCGCAGCGTGCCCGGCTGGCACGCCGCCTTCGGCCTGTTCGTGGTCATCGCCGCCCTGGTGCTGCTGATCGGCGACGACGCGCACCGGCTCCGCGCCGCCGTCGCGGTGGGGGTCGTCGCGCTGACGTACGTGCTGCTCGGGCCCCGGGCGGCCCGCGTGCGGGACCGGCGCTCGCGGATCTACCTCGCCGTGCTGGCCGTGGGTCTCACCGTCGCCCTGACCGGCGCCCCGACGCTGAGCTTCCTGCTCTTCGTCGCCTTCCCGCAGACCTGGTTCCTCACCGGCTCCCGCCGCGAGGGCACGCTGTGGACGGTGGCTGTCGCACTGGCCGGCCTGACCGGGATGACGGTGGGCTACGGCGACTCGGCGCGCACGGTCGACATCGCGGTGTCGATGCTCGTCAGCACCGCCTTCACGTGCGTCCTCGGGATCTGGATCTGGCAGGTCGTCTCGCAGAGCGAGGAACGGGCAGCGCTCATCACCGAGCTCGAGAACACCCGGGTGGAACTGGCTGCGGCGCACCACGCGGCGGGGGTCGCCGCCGAGCGTGCCCGGCTGGCCGCCGACATCCACGACACCCTCGCCCAGGGGTTCACCGGCATCGTGCTGCTGGCCCAGTCGGCCGCCGCGACCGCTCCGCCGGGCCCGACCCGTGCGCAGCTGGAACTGATCGAGGGTTCCGCACGGGCGGGGCTGGCGGAGGCCCGGACCCTGGTGGCGGCGATGAGCCCGGTCGACCTGGAGGGCACGACGCTGGCCGAGGCGCTGCACCGTCTCGCCGAGCGGGTGTCGCGGGAGAGCGGTGTGGCCGTGGACGTGGTCGTGGCGGAGGACCTCCGGGGGTTGTCCGCGGGCCGCCAGGTCGTGCTGCTGCGGGCCGCGCAGGAGGCGCTGGGCAACGTGCGCAAGCACGCCGGGGCGCGCAGGGTCCAGGTGCGCCTCGTCAGCGCGGACGGGACGGCCACGCTGGAGGTGCACGACGACGGAGTGGGGATCACCGAGCAGGACGTGGTCGCCGCGACCGGTTTCGGCCTCGCCGGCATGCGACGCCGGGTCGAGGAGGCCGGCGGGGTGTTCGAGGTCGTCGGCGAACCCGGTGGCGGTACCCGGTTGCTGGTCGCCGTGCCGGCGGAGGTCCCGGCGTGAGGTCGGTGCGGGTGCTCGTGGTCGACGACCACCCCGTCGTGCGCGGGGGTATCGAGGGGCTGCTCGCGACGGCCGACGACCTCGAGGTCGTCGGCGGCGCCGCGAACGGTCGGGAAGCCCTGGAGGCCGTGGCGAGGCTTCGGCCGGACGTCGTGCTGATGGACCTGCGGATGCCCGTCGTGGACGGTGCCACGGCCACGGAGGAGATCCGGCGCGCCCACCCGGAGGTCCACGTGCTCGTGCTGACGACGTACGAGACCGACGCCGACATCGTCCGGGCCGTCGAGGCCGGGGCGACCGGCTACCTGCTCAAGGACACCCCGCTGGCCCAGCTCGTCGACGCCGTCCGCGCTGCGTCGCGGGGTGAGACCGTGCTGGCCCCGCCGGTCGCGGCGAAGTTGGAGGCGCGCCTGCGGGGACCCGTCCAGGAGTCGCTGACCCCGCGGGAGCTGCAGGTCCTGGGCTCGGTGTCGCGCGGGTCGACGAACGCCGAGATCGGCCGGGAGCTCTTCATCGGAGAGGCGACGGTCAAGACGCACCTGCTGCGGACGTTCGCGAAGCTCGGCGTGGCCGACCGCACCCACGCCGTGACGGTCGCGATCCAGCGCGGACTGCTGCCACCACCGTGAGGGCCCCCTGACCAGGACGGATGGCGGTTCGTCCTGGCAGACTCACGGAGCGTGACACGCACGGTCGAGTCCCTGCCCAAGGCGCACCTGCACCTGCACTTCACGGGGTCGATGCGCCCCCAGACCCTGCTCGACCTGGCCGAGCGCCACCGGATCCGGCTGCCCACCCAGCTGAGCTCGTCCTCGATGATCACCCTCTCCCCCGACGAGCGTGGCTGGTTCCGCTTCCAACGGCTCTACGACGCCGCCCGCGCCTGCGTCCGGACCGCGGACGACATGCGCCGGATCGTGCTGGAGGCCGCTGCCGACGACGCGGCCGAGGGGTCGCGGTGGCTGGAGCTGCAGGTGGACCCGACCTCCTACGCCGTGCACGTCGGCGGGATCACCCCGGCGCTGGAGATCGTCCTCGAGGCCGCCCGCGAGGCGACCGCGCTGACCGGGACCGCGGTGGCCGTCGTCGTCGCCGCGAGCCGGATCCGCCACCCGCTGGACGCGCGGACGTTGGCCCGGCTGGCCGCCCGCCACGCCGGCGACGGGCCGGGCACGGTCGTCGGGTTCGGGCTGTCCAACGACGAACGCCGGGGGGACACCTCGGAGTTCGCCGGGGCCTTCGACATCGCGCGGGGCGCCGGGCTCGCCTGCGTCCCGCACTCAGGGGAGCTGTTGGGCCCCGACCACGTCGCGCAGACCCTGCGGGAGCTGAAGCCGGACCGGCTCGGCCACGGCGTCCGCAGCGGCGAGGACCCGGCGGTGCTGGACCGGGTCATCGCGGCCGGGGTGGCCCTGGAGGTCTGCCCGACGAGCAACGTCTCCCTCGGGGTCTACCCCGACCTCGAGCGGGTTCCGTTGCGGCAGCTGGTGTCCGCGGGAGCCACGGTGGCGCTCGGGGCCGACGACCCGTTGCTGTTCGGGCCCCGCCTGGCCGCCCAGTACCGCAGCGCGCGGGAGGACCACGGGTTCGACGACGAGGGGCTGGCCGGGCTCGCGAAGGCGTCGATCAGCGCCTCGCGGGCCCCGGCGGAGGTGAAGCGGGCCCTGCACGCGGAGGTGGACGACTGGATGGAGGCCCCTTCCGAAACGGCTGCACAACCGCTCCCGGATGTGATTGACTCAATGAGTTGACTCATTGTGCCCTGGAGGCCTCGTGTCCGGTCGTCTGCTCGTCCTGGTACCGCTCGTGCTCGTCCTCTGCGGGATGCTCGTCGCCCTTGTCCGGGCCCAGGGCAACGCCCGTTCGAGCGCACTGCCACTCCCGGTGGCCACTGCGAGGTCCCGCGGGCTGCGCTGGTCGGCGGGTGGGGTGCTGGCCGGCCTGGTCCTGGTCACCCTGCTGGTAGCCGCCGGCTTCGCCGGGAGCGATCCTGGCCCGGTCCTCGCCGCGCCCCTGGCGGGAGCCGCCTTGCACGCCGCGATCGCCCTCACCGGGGAAGTGCGCTGGCCGCGGCCGACCGGTCGCGTGCGCAGCGCAGGCGTCACCGCACGGTCCGTGCGCCAGAGCACCCCGCCCGTCCTGGCCGGGGCGGCAGCCCTCGGGGGGTTGCTCCTCCTCGCCACCTGCGTGGGCGGGATCGTCGTCGCCGGCCCCTGGACCGACCAGTACGTGTGGCGGACCTGGAACTACTCGGCCACCTACGGACAGTTCCCCGGTGGCGCCATCGCCTTCCCGGTGCTGGCAGCGGCTCTGGTCGCAAGCTGGGCGACGCTGCTGGTGCTGCTGCGGATCCCCGACCGTCCAGCGGTCCCGTGCGCACAGCCCGAGGTCGACGCCGCCCTGCGGCGGGCCTCCGGACACCGCGTCCTGCGCGTCACCGGGTCCGCCCTGCTCGGGACGGCCGGGGTGCTCGTCGTGCTCTGGCACGGCTTCGTCCTGCAGTACGGGTCTGGGGCCACGGCCGCCGGCGTCCGGTTCGACGGCCCGCTCGTGGCGTTCGACGGCGCGACGGTGACCACCGGCTTCGTCCTGGTGCTGCTGGGTCTCGTCACACTGGTCATCCCGGCCCGCGGTCTGCGACTGCCTGCTGCGACGCCGGTCCCGGTCGTGGGAACGCGGTGAACGTCACCGTCGACACCCACTCCCCCGTGCCGGCCTACGAGCAGATCCGCGGGCAGATCACCACCCTCGCCACGACCGGCGCCCTGCGCGAGGGCGACCGCCTCCCCGCAGCGCGGACGTTCGCCGCGGACCTGGGCCTCGCGGTCGGCACCGTCCAACGTGCCTACCGCGAGCTCGAGGCGGCCGGGACCGTCACGTCACGACGACGGACGGGGACGGTCGTCGCGGCGCAGGTCACCGTCGAGGAGGACGTCCGCTGGGCGGCGGAGGGGTTCGTCGAACGGGCCCTGGGGTCGGGGTTGAGCCCGGAGCAGGCGCTCGACGTCGTGCGCGCCGCGCTGGTCAGCGTCGGCCGGGGTCGCTCCGGTCCTCCGGGGCCGAAGCCCCCGGGTCGGGTGAAGGCTCAGTAGGAGAAGTCGTTCCGGGCCACGCCGATGGTCTGGACGCGACTCAGAGCGAGGTGCCCACCAGGACGGGTTCGTTGACCAGGCGGATCCCGAAGCGGGCCTCGACCCCGTCGGTGACCGTCCGGGCCAGCGCCAGCAGGTCGGCCGCGGTCGCCTCACCCCGGTTGGTGATCGCCAGGGTGTGCTTGGTCGACAGCGTCGCGGGGCCGGGGGCGCCGAAGCCCTTGCCGAACCCGGCGTGGTCGATGAGCCACGCGGCCGAGGTCTTCACCAGCCCGTCGCCCCCCGGGAAGCGCGGGGCGTCGGCGGGCAGCGCGTCGGCCTGGTCGGGGCGCAGCAGCGGGTTGGTGAAGAAGGACCCGGCGCTCCAGGTGTCGTGGTCGCTGCGGTCGGCCGGGTCCCAGACCATCCCCTTGCCGGCGCGGAGTTCGAGCACCGCCGCGCGGACCGCGGCCGAGGACACCCGGGCGCCGACCTCGACCCCGAGCCGGCGCGCGAGTTCGGGGTAGGCGACCTCGGAGGCGGCCGCCCGGAGGGGGAACTGGAACGTCACGTCGAGGACCACGTAGCGGCTCTCGGGGTGCGTCCCGTTCAGCGCGACCCTCGACCGCTTGAGCAGGGACGTGCGGTAGCCGAACCCCAGCTCGGCGGCCACGAACGTGCGCTGCCGGCGTTCGACCCGGTCCCAGGTCCGGACGGTCTCGATGGTCTGCGCCACGTCCTGGCCGTACGCCCCGACGTTCTGCACAGGCGTCGCGCCGACGGACCCGGGGATGCCGGACAACGCCTCGACCCCCGCCCACCCGCGCTGGACCGCGGTCGCGACGAAGGCGTCGAAGGAGTGGCCGGCGGCGACCGTCACGACGCCGCCACCGCAGGCGTCCTCGCTGGCGACGCTGACGCCCTGCGTCGCGACGTGCACGACGGTGCCGTCGAACCCCGCGTCCGCGACGAGCAGGTTCGACCCGCCGGCGACCAGCAGCAGGGGCTCCCCCGCGGCGTCCGCCGCAGCGACGGCCTCGACGACCTCCGCGTCGGTGCGGGCCTCGACGAGCTTCCGGGCGGGTCCCCCCACGTGCAGGGTGGTCAGGTCGGCGAGCAGGTGGGTCACGAGGACAGCTTGCCCTCCGCGGTCGCGCCGCCCGCGCCGAGGGCGACCCCGTCGGCGTGCGGGCGGGCCGCAGCGGCGACGAAGAGCGCGACGACCGAGGCCACCGCGGCCGCCGTCACGGCGTGGACGACCCCGGTGTGGTCGGCGAGCAGACCCACCAGCGGCGGGCCCGCGAGGAAGGCGGTGTACCCGACGGAGGAGACGACGCTGACGCGGACGGCCGCGTTGGCCTCCTCGTCACCGGCGGCGCTCATCCCGGTCGGGAACCCGAGCGCGGCGCCCAGGCCCCAGAGCAGCGCACCCACCACGGCCACCGTGACGTTCGGGGCGAGGACGAAGACGCCGACGCCCACGGCGGCGACGCCCGCGCTGAGCCGCAGGGCCGGCACCCGGCCGAGGCGCTGCAGGGCGACCGGCCCGACGAGGCGCCCGCAGGTCATCGCGACGACGAAGACGGTGAACCCGGCGACGCCCGCCGAGTGCGAGACGTCGTGACCGTCGATGAGGCCGAGCGCCAGCCAGTCGTTGGCGGTGCCCTCGACGAAGGCCATGCAGAGCACCAGGACACCGATGAGCAGGGTGCGCGGTTCGTGCCACGCCTGCCCCAGCGAGATCCCCGCCCGCGGCTGCTCCCCGGCGGCCGCCGGGGCGGCCTCGCCGAGGAAGGACCGGGTCAGGACCGTCGTCCCCAGCACGACGAGGACCCCGACGGCGCAGAGGTGCGCCCAGGTCGGCACCCCGACCTTCAGCAGCAGGACGGAGATCCCGGCGGAGGCCACGCTGCCGAGGCTCCAGGCTGCGTGGAAGCGGGACATGATGGCGCGGTCCAGGCGGCGCTCGACGGCCGACCCCTCGACGTTCATCGCGACGTCCCAGGAGGCGACGCCCGCGCCGGCGGCGAACAACCCCAGCGCGGTCGGGGGCACGGAGCCGAAGCCGTCCACGGAGACGGAGACCACGAGCAGGCCGAGGGCCACGACGACGGAGCCGCCGAGGACGGTGCGGGCCCGCCCGAAGCGCAGCACGACCGCACCCGCGATCGGCATGGCGAGGACGGAACCGAGCGAGAAGGCGAGCAGCAGCAGGCTCATCCCGCCGTTGGACAGGCCCAGGGTGTCGCGGACGGAGGGGATCCGGGCGACCCACGTCGACATGAAGAAGCCGTTGAGGACGAAGGCCGCGTACACGGCCGTCCTCGCACGCAGGGCTGCGGGCGAGGGGGTGCTCACGGCAGGCGGACGACAGCCCGGGCGCGCCCGAGGACCTTCGTCCCCGCGTGGGTCACGGTGAGGTCGACCTCGACCGTGCGGGCGGACTCGTCGCGCGTGAGCACCGTGCCGGCGACCTCGACGACGGCCGGCTCACCGGAGGGCACGACGACGGGGGCGGTGAACCTCGTGCCGAAGGAGACCACGGCAGTCGGGTCCCCGGCCCAGTCGGCCACGACGGAACCGGCCAGGCCCATGGTCAGCATCCCGTGGGCGATGACGTCGGGCAGGCCGACGGACGTCGCGGTCGCCTCGTCGAGGTGGATCGGGTTGTGGTCCCCGGAGGCCTCGGCGTAGGCGCGCAGGTCCTCGCGGGAGAGCTCGTAGCGGGCGGCGGGGAGTTCGGTACCGACCTCGGTGTCCTCGAAGTTCACGCCGTCTCCTCCGCGCGGACGACCAGCATCGACGTCACCGTCGTGACGGGGGTGCCGTCGGTGCGGGCGAGTTCGGTGCGGGTGGTGATCATCGCGTTGCCGCGCACCACGCGGACGCGGTCCACGTGCACCTCGGCGGTGAGTTCGTCACCGGCCACGATGGGGGCGTGGTGGCGGAACTGCTCCTCGCCGTGGACGACGCGGGAGAAGTCGATGCCCGCGGCCGGGTCGGCCACGAACTGCTTCTCCGCGACCTGGGCCAGCGTGACCGCGAAGGTCGGCGGGGCGACGACGTCGGCGTAGCCGAGTTCGCGGGCGGCCGCCGTGTCGTGGTGGACCGGGTGGGCGGCCCGCACGGCCCGGGCGAAGGCCCGGACCGTGTCGGCGCTCACCATGGTGGTCCCGGAGGCCGGGTAGACACGCCCCGCGAAGGACTCGTCGACGTTGACGGTCGTCACAGGTGCGTGCTCCCCGATCCGGAACGGACGTGCTGGTGTCAGCGGGTTTCGCGGTGCGTGGTCTTCTTGCCGCAGCGCGGGCAGAACTTGGCCAGGTCCAGGCGGTCTGGGTCGTTGCGGCGGTTCTTCTTGGTGATGTAGTTCCGCTCCTTGCACTCGGTGCAAGCCATGGTGATCTTCGGGCGGACGTCGGTGGTCTTGGCCACGGCGGGTGCCTCTTCCTCGGGATTCGTCGTACGACAAGGTTCGTCGTACTGCGGACGTACGGGCGGGCGCGCGCTCCGCCGATCCCCACCAGGGTACGCGACGTGCGGCAAGCGCCCGAACGCGCGACGAGCGGCCGCCCACGGGGGGCGGCCGCTCGGTACGTGTCGTGCGCTGTAGCGAGGGCCGGACTTGAACCGGCGACACAGCGATTATGAGCCGCTTGCTCTACCAACTGAGCTACCCCGCCGCGTCCGGCGGGCCCAGCCGCCGGTTGCGAGCCCCGATCGAGGATTGAACTCGAGACCTCTTCCTTACCAAGGAAGTGCTCTACCACTGAGCTACCGGGGCCAAACTGGTTGTGCTGCCGCGTGTACGGCCGGTGACGACCCTACATGACGCGACCCGGTGCCGGGGACCGGCACCGGGTCGCGGACTCGCGACGTGGCGGGTGATGGATTCGAACCAACGTAGGCTACGCCGGCGGATTTACAATCCGCTCCCTTTGGCCACTCGGGCAACCCGCCAGTGCCACCAGCGAGCTGGCGACGGTGAGACGATAGCAAGACATGAGCGGTGCTCGGAAACCGAGCCCCCCACGAACCCCAGGAGGAACCCCGCGTGGCCAGCGAGTCGTCGTTCGACGTCGTCAGCAAGATCGACCGCCAGGAGGTCGACAACGCCCTCAACCAGGCCGCCAAGGAGATCGCCCAGCGCTACGACTTCAAGGGTGTCGGCGCCGACGTCCGGTGGAGCGGGGAGTCGATCCTCATGGTCGCCAACTCCCAGGACCGCGTGAACGCCGTCCTGGACGTGCTGCAGACCAAGCTCATCAAGCGCGGCGTGTCGCTGAAGGCGCTGGACACCTCCGACCCGGTCCCCTCGGGCAAGGAGTACCGGATCACCGCGGAGCTCAAGGAGGGCCTCGCCCAGGACGTCGCCAAGAAGATCGGCAAGATCATCCGCGACGAGGGCCCCAAGGGCGTGAAGTCGCAGATCACCGGCGACGAGATGCGGGTCAGCTCCAAGGACCGCGACGACCTGCAGGCGGTCATCGCGCTGCTCAAGGGTTCCGACCTCGACGTCGCCCTCCAGTTCGTCAACTACCGCTGAGGTGGGTCCGCTGCGCCGCCGGGCCGTGATCGGCCTCGCGTTGAGCGGGGGCGCGCTGGGCGCGTGCAGCGACGACGCCCCCACCACCCCGGCGAGCACCACCGCGGCCACCCCCACGGAGACCGCCACGCCCACCGACACGGGCACGCCGGACGCGGAGACGGACGCCAGCTTCGTCCCGCCCGGGCTCGACGTCTCCCAGCGCAGCGAGTACCGCTACGGCGACCACCCCCGCCAGGTCAGCGACCTGTGGCTGCCGCGGGGCGAGCACCGCGACGCGATCGTCGTCGTCGTGCACGGTGGCGGCTGGGACGCCGCCACCGACCGCCGCGACCTCGATGACCTGGTGGCCGACCTCGTCGGCGGCGGCTGGCCGGTGCTCAACACCGACTACCGCGGCAACGGTGACGGCGGCGGCTGGACGGGCACGTTCAGCGACGTCGCCACCGCCGTCGACATGGCCGCCGAGGCCGCCGCCCAGCACTCGCTGCCGACCGGGCGCGTGTGCTTCGTCGGGCACTCCGCGGGCGGTCACCTGGCGATGTGGGCCGCCGCCCGGGCCGGTCTGCCCGCCGACGCCCCGGGTGCGTCACCGCGGGTCGTGCCCGCGTTCGCGGCGTCGATGTCCGGCGTGCTGCACCCGACCGCGCTCGGTGGCGACGGTGGCGACGTCAACGTGCGGACGCTGTTCGGGGGAACCCCGGACGAGGTCGACGACCGCTACGCGATCGGCGACCCGACGCGACGGGTGCCCTTCGGCTTCCCGCTGTTCGTCGCGCACGGGACGGGCGACCAGACGGTCCCGTACTCCCAGGCCCAGGAGTTCGACGCGGCCGCGAGCGCCGCGGGGGACGCGGTGGAGCTGCACCTGCTCGACGGCGTCTCGCACACCGACCCGCAGGACCCGGACGGGCAGGTCTTCCCGCTGTTCCGGACCTGGCTGGAGTCCCACCTCGGCTGACCCCGACCGGCTCGATGGCAGGGGCGGGGTCAGCGGCGGTAGCCGGCGAGGGCCTCGAGGCGGGCGATCCGCTCGGCCATCGGCGGGTGCGTCGAGAACAGCTTCGCGACGCCCTGCGCGCGGAAGGGGTTCGCGATCATCATGTGGCTGGCGTTGACGAGCTCGCGCTCGGGCGGCAGCGGCAACTGACGCGTGCCCAGCTCCAGCTTGCGCAGGGCCGAGGCGAGCGCGAGCGGGTCGCCGGTGAGCTTGGCCCCGTCCTCGTCGGCGTCGTACTCGCGCGTCCGCGAGATGGCGAGCTGGACGACGGTGGCCGCGAGCGGCGCCATCAGCGACAGCAGCAGCAGCGCCAACGGGTTCGCGCGGCTCTCGTCGTCGCGTCCGCCCCCGAACACCGAGCCGAAGAACACCCCGAACTGCGCGATCGAGGTGATGACGCCCGCGAGCGCCCCCGCCACGGAGGACGTGAGGATGTCGCGGTTGTAGACGTGCATGAGCTCGTGGCCGAGGACACCGCGCAGTTCGCGTTCGTCCAGGAGCTGCAGGATGCCCTCGGTGCAGCAGACGGCGGCGTTGCGGGGGTTGCGGCCGGTCGCGAAGGCGTTGGGCGCCATGGTCGGTGACACGTGGAGCTGCGGCATCGGCTGGCGCGCGGCGGTGGAGAGCTCGCGCACGATCCGGTACATCCCGGGCTGTTCGGCCTCGGACACGGGCCGGGCGCGCATCGAGCGCAGAGCCAGGTTCGCGGAGTTCCAGTAGCCGTAGGCCGAGGTCCCCAGCCCGATGAGGACGAAGACGACGAGGATGCCGGAGCTGCGGAACGAGGTCGCGAGGAACCCGCCGATGAGCAGCAGGACCGCCCAGATCACCCCGAACAGGACGGCGGTCTTCAGCCCGTTGTGGTGCCGGTGCATCCTGCCCTCTCCCCCGCGCTCCCCTACCTGCCCGGCACAACGCGCACCGGTCGCGCGACGTTCCGTCAGCGGTGCCGGCCGGTGACGGCGGTGAGGACGCCCAGCCCGATCATCGAGGCCCCCCCGACGCGGGCCACCGTCCGCAGCCGCTGCGGCCGTCCGACGAAGGCCGTCCGCACGCGGGACGCGACCAGACCCCAGGTGCTGTCGCAGACCAGGCCGATGCCGATGGGGACCAGGCTGAGCAGGACCATCTGACCGGCGAGCGATCCGGCGGAGCGGTCCACGAACTGCGGCAGGATGGCCGCGAACATCACGAACACCTTGGGGTTGCTGAGGCCGACGACCAGCCCGGCCCGGACCTCGCGACCGCGGGTCCGCGTGGAACCGGCGACCGTCTCCTGTCCGACGTGACCGGCCCCGCGCAGCGCCTGGACCCCCAGCCACACCAGGTACGCGGCCCCGGCGAGCTTCACGACCTCCAGCGCGGTGTCCCAGCGCTGCAGCACCGGACCCAGTCCGACGGCGATCACGAGGGCTGCGACGAGACTGCCCAGGGAGTTGCCCAGGACGCCGGCCAGGGCCGTCACCCGCCCGTGCGCGAGGGCGCGGCCGACGATGAAGAGGACGCTCGGGCCGGGGACGGCGATGACGACGAGGCTCGTCGCGGCGAGGGCGAGCACCTGCTCGGTGGTGATCACGCGCGCAGCGTAGGCCTCGGGCGTGGGCACTGGGCGCCGGCTGGACGACCGGTGGTTGCGTGACGGGGGTCGACTGTGAGTGACTGCCAGGGACGGTGGGGTCGCGGGGGCCACCACGGGCTCGCGGAGGGCGGCGGAGGTGCGTGTGGGCCTGACCACGTCCGACACCCCCGTCCGCGAGGACCGGGGATCCGGCACGTTGCTGAGCCTGGCGAGCGCCCTGGCCCGCACCGACAGCGTCGAGGACGTCGCCCTCGCGGTGCGCGACGTCATGCACGCGGACCTCGGGGCGACCTTCGTGTCCGTGTCGTTGGTCGACGGCCCCTGGCTGCTGACGCCGGCCCTCGGCCAGCTCGACGACGACACCGAGCAGCGCTGGCTGCGACTCCCCCTCGACCTGGACACCCCCGCGCACCGCGTCGCCCGCGCCGGTCGCCGGCTGGTCTTCGACTCCCTGGCGAGCCTCGTCGCCATGTTCCCGCACGGGCGCGACGCGTTCGAGCGCGCCGGGCTGCGCTCCGGTGTCGTGCTGCCCATGACCATCTCCGACGGGTACCGCATCGGCTCGGTGACCTTCGCGTGGGACGTCGACCGCACCCTCACCGAGGACGAGGTGGTCCTGGTGACGGCCGTGACCGACGCGACCGCGCAGGCGGCCCGGCGGGCCCAGCTGTACCGGGAGCGCCGCGACGTCGCGCACACCCTGCAGGCGGCGATGCTGCCGGAACTGCCCACGCTGCCGGGCCTCGCGGTGGCGAGCCGCTACCTGCCCTGGTCCACGACCGACGAGCAGGTCGGGGGTGACTGGTACGACGCGATCTCCCAGCCGGACGACGGGGTCCTGCTGGTCATCGGCGACGTCGCGGGCCACGACACGGAGGCGGCGGCTCGGATGGGGCGGGTGCGGTCGATGTTCCGGGCCCTGGCGGTGGACCGGCCGGAGGAACCGCCGGCCGCGCTGGTCAGCCGCCTCGACCACGTCCTGTCCGCGCTCGGGGACGAGACCCTGGCGACGTTGATCGTCGCCCGTCTCGACCCGCCCGGCCCGACGCGGCGGCTGTGGTGGACGACGGCCGGTCACCCGCCGCCCGTCCTGGTCGACGCGGCCGGGCGCAGCACGGTCCTGGTCGCGGAACCCGACCTCCCGCTGGGGGTGGCCCCCGGCCAGCCCCGTCACGACCACGACATCCCCTGGCCGCCCGGGGCGACGCTGGTCCTCTACACCGACGGCCTCGTGGAGCGCCGCGGCCGCGACGTCGGCGACGGCATCATCGTGCTGCGCGCCGCCCTGGAGCGGACCCACACCGAGGACGTCGAGACGCTGCTCGGGGAACTGGTCACCGAGCACGTCGCCAACAGCGAGGACGACTGCGCGGTCCTCGCCGTGCGCGACGTCTCCGCCACCCGCTGACCCGCGGTCCTGCGGGGATCCCCGGCAGGACCACGGGCGGGCCGGTCTCAGAAGCGGAAGGCGCCCACCAGGTCGTTCAGCTCGGCGGCGGCGCGGGAGAGCTCGCCGGCGGTGTCGGCGGTCTGGGTCGCCCCGGCCGTCGTCTCGTCGGCGGAGGCGGCGATGCCGGAGATGTTCGAGGCGATCTCCTGCGAGCCGGACGAGACCTCGGTGACGTTGCGGACCATCTCCGAGGTCGTCGCGGACTGCTCCTCGACGGCGGCGGCGATGGTCGACTGCAGCCCGTCGATGCGGGCGATGACGTCGGTGATCTGGCTGATCGCCGACGCCGCGGCGGAGGCGTCGGCCTGCGTGGAGCCGACCTTGGCGACGATCTCCTCGGTGGCCCTCGCGGTCTGCTGGGCCAGTTCCTTCACCTCACCGGCGACGACGGCGAAGCCCTTGCCCATCTCCCCGGCACGAGCGGCCTCGATGGTGGCGTTCAGCGCCAGCAGGTTCGTCTGCTCCGCGATGGAGGTGATGAGCTTCACGACCTCCCCGATCTCGCGGCTGGAGACCGAGAGGCGTTCGAGGGTCTCCCCCGCGACACCCGCGGCCGAGACGGCGTCCGCGGCGGTGGAGCTGGCCTCGGCCGTGCTGGTCGCGATCTCGCGGATGGCGGCGGTCATCTCCTCGCCGGCGGCGGCGACGGTGCCGATGTTGGCCGAGATCTCCTCGGTCGCGGCCGAGACGACCTGCGTCTGCACGGCGGCCTCCTCGGCCCCGGCGGAGAGACGGGTCGCGACGGCGTCGAGCTGCTCGGAGGAGCTCGCGAGGACGGAGGCGTTCGCGCTGATCCGGCGCATGGAGTCGGCGAGGCGGTCCATGGTGGTGTCGAGCGCACCGGCGACGCGGCCGACCTCGTCGCGGCTGACGATGCCGACGCGCTGGTCGAGGCGACCCTCGGCCATGCCCTGCACGACCACGAGGGTGCGGGCCAGGGGCCGGGCGACCGAGCGGGAGACCACGACGGCGACGACGACCGCGACGGCGATCGCGATGGCGCCGAGGACCAGCAGCAGCGCGACGGCAGTGCGGTAGGCGGACGCGCCGGCGGCGGCCATGTCCACCGCGGCCTGCTGCTCGCCGGCGGTCATGGTCTTCAGCTCGTCGGTGATCTGCTTCGCGATCGGGCTGATGCTGGCGGTGCGGTAGGCGATGTACCCGGCCTGGTCGTCACCCTTGGCCAGGGCGATGAGCTGCACGCGGGCGTCGCGGTACTGCTTGAGGCTGGCGACGAAGGCGTCCCGGTCGGCGGCCTTCGCGGCCGGGCCGGAGGCGAGGTACGTGGCCCACGCAGCGTCCAGCGCCGTGTCGTCGGCGGTCACGGCGTCCAGCGCGCTCTGCTTGGCCGCGGCGTCGGCGGTGAGGGCCACGTTGGTCACGTCCATGCGCGCCTGCAGGAACTCCACCTGCACGGTGAGGATCGACTGCACCGAGGCGAGACCCGACGACGACATCGTCGTGAGGTTCCCCTGCGAGGTGCTGAGCTTCGCCCAGCCCACCCCCACCACGGTGGCGAGCAGGAGGCAGACGACGCCGAAGCCGGCGAACAACTTGGAGGCGACGTTCAGGTCACGTAGACGGGTCACGGTGGTCCATCGGCCGCCGTTCGGGGACCCTGACCCGATTTCTAGAAGAAGTCAGCGACGGAAACCGGCTCCCACGTGGGTGTCCGGCAGGCGGGCCGCGCCCCCGAGTCGTTCCCGCAAGGTCGTCCCGGGGGCCGGCTTCGGGGCGGTGCGACCGCGCCGCCGGAGTTCGGGGACGAGGTGGTCGACGACGTCGACGAAGGTCCCGGGCATCGTGGCGTACATCAGGTTGAACCCGTCGACGTCGGCCTCCGCCGCGAACTCCTCGAGGTGGTCGGCGACCGTCTGCGGGGAACCCGCGAGGACCGGACCCCGACCCCCCACCGAGACGAACTGCGCGAGGTCGTCGATCGTCCACTCCCGGTCGGGATCGTTCGTGAAGCTCGAGAGGGCGGACCGGTTCGCGTCGGTGGTCACGTGCTGCAGGGTCTCGTCGGCGGCGCGACCGGCGAGGTCGACCCCCGTCCACCCCCCGAACAACGCGAGGGCGGCCTCGCGGCTGGCGTGCTCGCGGTAGTCGGCGAGCAGCGCGCGCGCCTCCTCGTCGCTGCTGCGGACGACCGTGGTGAGGCCGGCGAGGACCTGCACCGACCGCGGGTCACGGCCGGCGCGTTCGACCTGTTCGCGCAGGGAGTCGACGGACCTGCGGGCGATCTTCGCGGTCGGCGCGATGATGAACACGCACTCCGCGTGCCGGGCCGCGAACTCCTGCCCGCGGGGCGAGGAACCCGCCTGGAAGATGACCGGTGTCCGCTGCGGCGAGGGTTCGCAGAGGAACGCGCCGGGGACGTCGAAGTACTTCCCGTGGTGGTCGATGTCGTGGACCTTGGCCGGGTCGGCGTAGATCCCGCGCCCGGCGTCGCGGACGACGGCGTCGTCCTCCCAGGAACCCTCCCAGAGCTTGTAGCAGACCTCCAGGTACTCCTCGGCGACCTCGTAGCGCTCGTCGTGGGCGACCTGGGCGGTGAGACCCAGGTTCTTCGCGGCCGAGTCGAGGTAGCCCGTGACCACGTTCCACGCGACGCGGCCGCCGGTGAGGTGGTCCAGCGTCGTGAGGCGGCGGGCCAGGGAGTAGGGCTGTTCGTAGGTCGTGGTCACGGTGAGCCCGAAACCCAGGTCCTCGGTGACGGCGGCCATCGCCGACACCGCGGCGAGCGGGTCGTTGACGGGAACCTGCACGGCGGCGCGGACCGCCGCGTCCCGCGATCCCCCGTGGACGTCGTAGGTGCCGAGGACGTCGGCGAGGAACAGCGCGTCGAAACCCCCGCGCTCGAGGAGGCGGGCGAGGTTCGTCCAGTGGGCGAGGGTCCGGTAGTCCGCGCTGTGGTCCTCCGGTCGCGACCACAGCCCCGCGGCCTGGTGGCCGACGCAGGCCATGGCGAAGGCGTTGAGGCGCAACGGTGTCGGGCTCAACGGGACAGTCCCTCCAGAGGTCGGTGCGCGGTCTCGCGGGTGAGCGCGGCCGCGATGGTGGTGAGGACGGCGAGGAAGCTCAGGTACCCCGCGACGATCCAGGGCGAACCGTTCCCCGCGGCCAGCAGGGACGCCGCGATGAGCGGGGTCAGACCGCCGCCGAGGACCGCGCCGATCGAGTACCCGAGGGACGCACCGCTGTAGCGGGTGCGGCTGTCGAACTGCTCGGCGAAGAAGGCGCCCTGAGCGCCGTACTGGCTGTCGTGACCGAGGTTGATCGCGATGACCATCGCGCCCACGATCAGGACGGTCGACCCCGTGTCCAGCAGCAGGAACGCGGGCACCGTGAACACCGCGGTGAGGACCGACCCGAACAGGTAGACGGGTTTGCGGCCCACCCGGTCCGAGAGCAGACCCCACAACGGCGTGGCGGCGAGGCTGATGACCGAGGCGACGAGGACGGCGAGCAGACCGACGTCGGCCCCGTCCTCGCGCACGTGGTTGGTCAGGTAGTTCAGCGCGAACACCGTGTAGAGGACGTAGGCGCCGTTCTGGCCCAACCGCATGCCGGTCGTCAGGAACACCCCGCGCTTGTTCGTCGCCAGCACCTCGGCGACCGGTCGGCGCGACGTCGCGTCGGCTTCGCGCAGCGCGGTGAACGCCGGGGAGTCGGTGACCTTGAGGCGGATGACCAACCCGACGACGACGAGCACGGCGCTGGCCAGGAAGGGGATCCGCCACCCCCAGGCGAGGAAGTCCTCGCTCGAGGTCAGGGTGCGGGTGAGCCAGAAACCCCCGCTGGCCAGGACCATGCCGGCCGCGGAACCCATCTGCGGGATCGCGCCGAACAGACCGCGCCGGCCGGTGGGGGCGTGCTCGACGGACAGCAGGACGGCCCCGCCCCACTCACCCCCGGCCGAGAAACCCTGCAGCAGCCGCGCCGCGACCAGCAGGACCGGGGCCCACACCCCGATCCGGTCGTGGGTGGGGAGCAGACCGATGGCCGCCGTGGAGATCCCCATGACCAGCAACGAGGCCACGAGGACCGCCTTGCGGCCCACCCGGTCGCCGATGTGACCGGCCACCGCACCGCCGAGGGGTCGGGCGGCGAAACCCACGGCGTAGGTGGCGAACGCGGCGATCACGCCGACGGCGCCACCGACGTTCGGGAAGAACAGCGGGCCGAGGACGATCGCCGCGGCCGTGCCGTAGAGGTAGTAGTCGTACCACTCGATGGTGGTGCCGACGAAGCTCCCCAGCGCCGCCCGGCGGCGGACGAGGGGTTCGCTGGGCGTCGCGAGGACGGTGTCGTGCACGGTGCTCACAGAACGGTTCTCCCATCGGTCCTGGCGGTAGCACCTTCCCCGCGGGGTGGTTGCTGCGACGTCGACGAGCCAGGTCTCTCGGTCGCTCTGGATGGCTGGGGCGAACCTACGACGGGGGCGCGCGCCAGGCAAACCGGGACCCGGTCCCGGGCGCGGGGCGCGAGCCGGTGCCACAGTGGGCGGGTGAGCTTCCCGTGGGCCCGCTCCCCACGCACCTCCCGGACCGTCGCCCTCCTGCTGGCCGTCTGCGCGGCCGCCTGCGCCGGGCCGGACGACGCCGCCTCGTCCTCCGCGCCCCTGCGCCTGCTGTCCCTGGGCGACTCCGTGCCGGCGGGAGACGTCTGCGGCTGCACCCCCTTCCCGGACCTGGTCGCCGACGGTCTCGCGCCCGCAGGCGGGGCCGACGTGGTGCAGCGGGCCAGCGGCGGGGCGACGTCGACCGACGTCGACTCCGTCCTGCGCCGGCTCGCGGCGGACGAGGGACCCCGACTCGGTGCGCCGGACGTCGTGCTCCTGCAGGCCGGGGCCAACGACCTCGTGCAGCAGGTCGACCTCGCCACCTCCACCGCCGGGGCCGTCGACACCGACGCGACGATCGAGCGGGTGGTGGCGACGCTGGCGGGGACCGTCGACGAGCTCACCGCCACCGGAGCCCGGGTCGTCGTCCTCGACTACTGGGCGGTCGGGCTGGACGGTGCGGTCGCCCGGCAGGAGTACACCCCCGCCGAGCTGCACGACCAGGTCGCCCTCACCGACGCCTTCGACGACCGCCTCGCCGTCGCGGTGGGCAGCGAGGCGCTCTTCGTGGACCTGCGCCCGGTGTTCCACGGCCCGGACGGGACCGGCGACCCGACGACGCTGCTCGCCGCGGACGGCGACCACCCCGACGCCGCCGGGCACCGGGCCATCGCGGACGCCGTGCTGGACGTGCTCGCAGGCTCGGAGGGTGCTGCCGGTTCGCCGGGAGATCGCTGAGAGAGGGCACGTCCCCGCCTGTGGTGACCCATGGTGGTCCCGGCGCACCACGCGCCGGTTCTGGCACGGGGGGTGTGGGGTGGGTCTCGACGATCCGCTGACGAGGTGGATCGCCATCGGCGTCGCAGTGGTGGCCACGGTGGCGCTGGTCGTCTGCTGGCGGGGACTGGCCCGGCGGGGGTTCCTCGCCCTCCTGGGACGCTCGGTGGCCCTGCTCGGGGTCAACGTGAGCGTCCTCATGGCCGTCTTCCTCGTCGTCAACGCCCAGTTCGGGCTGTTCTCGGACTGGGCGGACCTCCTCGGGACGCAGCAGGTGGTCACGACCACGCAGGCCAGCGGGTCGGCCACCGCCCAGGCGTCCGAGGCCGCCCCCGTCCGTCTCGACGGCTACGACGGGAGGGTCTGGCGGGTCCAGGTCCCCGGCCCCCGCTCCGCCACCACGGCCGAAGCCCTGGTGGTCCTGCCCACCGGGTACGGCACCACCCCCGCCCCGGCCGGGGGGTACCCCGTCATCGAGGCCTTCCACGGCTACCCGGGGACCCCGGAGCAGTGGCTCGACGCGATGCACCTGCTGCCCTCGCTGGACGCCGCGGTCACCGCGCACCAGCTGGCCGCGTCCGTGGTGGTCATCCCGACGCTGGAGGTCCCCGCCGGACGCGACACGGAGTGCGTCGACGCGGGAGCCGGTCAACCGGCGCTGGAGACCTGGCTCTCCCAGGACGTCCCCGACTACGTGGAACAGCACTACGCGGTGAGCAGGCAGGCGAGGTCGTGGGCCACCCTCGGGTTGTCGATGGGTGGCTGGTGCGCCAACGAGCTGACCATGCTGCACCCCGACCGCTTCAGCGCGGCGATCGCCTTCGGCGGCTACTCACGCCTCGACCTGGGGTCCTGGAAGCCGTTCCCTGCGGACAGCCCCCCGGCGAAGCGCTACGACCTGGTCGCCCTCGCGCGCCAGGACCCGCCGCCCGTGCGGTTATGGGCCCTGGCCTCGAAGGAGGACGGGCTGTCCTGGCCGAGCACCCAGGCGCTCGCGAGCGCGGTGCACGGGCCCACCACGATGACCCTCGTCACCCAGCAGCAGGGCGGTCACCGGACCAGCATCTGGGCGGGCATCGTCCCGCAGGCGCTGACCTGGCTGGGGTCGGCGCCGGGGTTCGCCCCGGCGACCTGACGCCGCCCCGCGGTCAGGGGCGGCGGGCCCGGAGCTCCGCCACGAGCGCGGGGACGACCTCGCCGAGGTCCCCCACGATCCCGTAGTCGGCGAACTCGAAGATCGGGGCGTCGGGGTCGTTGTTGACGGCGACGACCGTGCCGGCCGCGTCCATCCCCCCGCGGTGGTGGACGGCGCCGGAGACGCCGAGGCCGATGTAGAGGCGGGGCGAGATGGTCACGCCGGTCTGCCCGACCTGGGCCTCGTGCCCGATCCAGCCTTCGTCGGTGGCGACGCGGGTCGCGCCGACGGCCGCGCCGAGGACGTCGGCGAGCTCCTCCACCCCGGAGAAGTCCCCGTCGACGCCGCGGCCACCGACGACGACGACCTCCGCCTCGGCCAGCGCCGGACGGTCGCCGGTGGGCCGCTTCGTGCGGGAGACGACGGTGACCGCCCGGGCCGCCGCGGACGCCTCGACGGTGTGCTCGACGAGGGCCGTGTCGGCGGGGACGGCGACCGGCGCGGCCGGCACGACGTTCGGGGCCAGCGCGACGACGGCGAGCCGGCCCCTCGCGGCGCAGGCGGTGTCCCAGGACCCGGCGAGGACGCTCTTGCGGGCGACCCACCGCCCGTCCTCGAGGGCGACCGAGGCGGCACCGGTGACGACCCCGGCACCGGCGCGGACGGCGAGCCGGGCCGCGACCTCCTTGCCCTCGAACGTCGAGGCGACCAGCAGCAGCGAGGGTTCGACGGCGGTGATCACCATCTGCAGGGCGTCGACGACGGAGGCCGTCAGCTGGGCGTCGGCTCCGTCGACGTGGACCTGGTGCAGCGTCGCGGCGCCGTGCGCGGCGAGGAGTTCCGTCTGCGGCGACTCCCCCACCCAGACCGCGTGCACGACGGCGTCGGGCAAGTCGC
Organism: Kineococcus sp. AC630; assembly: GCF_979255925.1. Classification (NCBI taxonomy): domain Bacteria; kingdom Bacillati; phylum Actinomycetota; class Actinomycetes; order Kineosporiales; family Kineosporiaceae; genus Kineococcus; species Kineococcus sp. AC630. The sequence goes on along the minus strand of NZ_CEEDMJ010000002.1, from coordinate 26,284 downwards.
GCGCGAGCGTCAGCAGTTCCAGCGCGGTGGGGCGGACGGCGCCGTCGGCGTGGTCCACGAGAACCAGGACGTTCACTGGAAACCCTTCTGCGACAGGTAGTCCACCAGGGCGGGAACGGTCTCCGCGTCCCCGGTCACGAGGACCCGGTCGGGTCGTTCCGGACGCGGCTGCGCGTGCACGACGGTCGTGGCGGAGCCGGCGGCCCCGACCGTGGCCGGGTCGAGTGCGAGGTCGGCGAGCGTCCACGACGTCACCGGTGCCTTGCGGGCGGCCATGATCCCCTTGAAGTTCGGGAAGCGGGCGCGGAAGGCCTGGTCGGTGACCGAGAGCACCGCGGGCGCCGCGGCGGTGAGGACCTCGACGTCGGTGGACGTCTCGCGCTGCACCCGCACGAGACGACCGGTGGGGCCGTCGCTGAGGGTGATCTCGTCGGCCAGCGTCAGCTGCGGCCACCCGAGCAGTTCCGCGAGCGCCGCGGGGACCAGGGAGGTGAGCCCGTCGAGCGCGGCCATCCCGGCGACCACCAGGTCGACGGGGCTCTCGGCGTGCAGCTTCGCGATCGCCGCGGCGAGGATCCGGGCGGTGGCGATGGCGTCGGAGCCGGCGACGGCCTCGTCGCTGACGTGCACGGCGGTGGACGCGCCCATCGCGAGCCCGCGGCGCAGCGCCTCGACCGCGGCCGCCGGGCCGAGGGTCAGGACGGTGACGTCGTGGCCCTCACCGGGGAAGCCCGCGGCCTCGGCCGTGCGCAGCCCGGCTTCGAGGGCGTCCTCGTCGAGCTCGTTGAGGGTGTCGTCGTCCCCGCCGCGGACGAGGCGCCCGTCGTCCCCCAGGGAGCGGGGCGACTGGATGTCGGGGACGTGCTTGACGCAGACGACGACGCGCACGTCAGACCGTCCCGCGGGAGTGCTTGATCATGTCCTCGCGGGACACGACCTTGACGCGTTGGCGGCCGTGGGGTTCGCCGAGCGAGCGTTCGTGGGCGTCGAGGACCTCCCAGTCCGACCAGGTCAGGACGTCGACGCCCTTGCCCCGCAGGAAGTCGAGGATCGCCTGCGGGTCGGGCTCCGCGGCGCGCTGGAGCGCGGCCGCGTCGGCCAGGAGGTGCTTGACCGTCTCGGAGGCGTCGGACTTGGTGTGCCCGATGAGCCCGACGGGACCGCGCTTGATCCAGCCGGTGCAGTAGACGCCCTCGACGGTCTCGCCCCCGGGGGCCAGGACGCGGCCCTCGTGGTTGGAGATGACGCCCTTCAGCTCGTCGAAGGGGACACCCTCCAGCGGGGAGCCGAAGTAGCCGACGGCGCGGTAGACGGCCTGGACGTCCCACTCGTGGAAGTCGCCGGTGCCCTCGACGGAGGCGTCGCCGGTGAGTCGGGTCCGTTCGGTCCGCAGCCCCCGGACGTGCCCGTCCTCGGTGGTGAGGACCTCGACCGGGGCGTGCAGGAAGTGCAGGTGCAGACGGCGCGAGGCCGTCGACTCCCCCTCCTTCAGCGTCCAGTCGGTGAGCGTCTTCACGACCTGCTTGGTCTGGTTGGACTTCGCGATCGCCTCCATCGAGCCCTCGTCGAACTCGAAGTCCTCGGGGTCGACGATGACGTCGACGTCGGGCACGTGCCCGAGCTCGCGCAGCTCCAGCGGCGAGAACTTCGCCTGCGCGGGACCGCGGCGGGCGAAGACGTGCACGTCCTTGACCTTGGAGGACTTCAGCCCCTCGTAGACGTTGGCCGGGATCTCCGTCGGCAGCAGGTCGTCGGCGTGCTTGGCCAGCACGCGGGCCACGTCGAGGGCGACGTTGCCCGCGCCGAGGACGGCGACGGTCTCGGCCTCCAGCGGCCACTCGCGCGGGTAGTCGGGGTGCCCGTCGTACCAGGAGACGAAGTCGGCCGCGCCGTAGCTCTCCGGGGCCTCGACCCCGGGGATCGCGAGCGTCGCGTCCTTGATCGACCCGGTGGAGAAGACGACGGCGTCGTAGTGGTGGCGCAGCTCCTCGAGGGTGACGTCGGTGCCGAAGTCGACGTTGGTCAGCAACCGGACGTCCCCGCGGCCGAGGACCTTCTCCAGCGCGACGATGATCTGCTTGATGCGCGGGTGGTCGGGGGCGACGCCGTAGCGGACCAGACCGAACGGCGCGGGGAGGCGCTCGAAGAGGTCGATGCCGACCCCGTCGAAACCGGTGGCCGTGAGGTCGGCCTTGGAGAGGATGTCCGAGGCGTAGATCCCGGCCGGTCCGGCTCCGACGACGGCGACGCGCAGCGGACGGTTCGAATCGGTCACAGCTCTCGGTGTCCCTCTCGTAGGTGGTGACGCGCTGGGTGACGCGCTGGGATGACGTGGAAGGCAAGCCTAACGCGGCCCGCTGGAGCGGCCGACGCCACGATGACCCCTGTGGACCAGCGCGCAGCAGAGCACACCGAGTCTCCCTCGGCCGAGCACAGGACGCGCACCGGAGTCCTCGCCGGCCTCGCCTGCTACTGCGTCTGGGGCCTCTTCCCGTTCTTCTTCCACGCCCTCGCCCCGACCGGGGCGGTGGAGCTGCTGGCCTGGCGGGTGCTCTGGTCGCTGGCGCTGTCGGTGCTGGTGGTGACCGGGCTGCGCCGCTGGCCCGCGGTCCTGGCCGTGCTGCGCTCGTCGCGGCAACGGGGACTGCTGGCGGTCGCGGCCGTCGCGATCGCGGTGAACTGGGGCGTCTACGGCCTCGCCGTGGTCACCGGACACGTCCTCGAGGCCTCCCTGGGCTACTTCGTGAACCCGTTGCTGACCGTCCTGCTCGGGGTGGTGGTGCTGCGGGAACGGCTGCGCCGCACCCAGTGGGTCGCCGTCGGGATCGGGCTGGCCGCGGTCGCCGTCATCACCGCGGACCTGGGCCGGCTGCCGTGGATGGCGCTGACGCTGGCCGTCTCCTTCGGCAGCTACGGCCTGCTGAAGAACCGCCTCGCCCGGCACGGCTCGGGGCTGGACCCGCTGACGGGGCTGAGCGTCGAGACCGGGTTCCTGGCCCTGCCCGCGGCCGCCGCGCTGCTCGTCCTCGGGGACCGGCTGACCTTCACCGGATTCGGCGCCTGGCACACCGTGCTGCTGGTGCTGTCCGGTCCGCTGACCCTCGGCCCGCTGCTGCTGTTCGCGGTGGCCGCCGGCCGGGTGCCGCTGAGCGTCATCGGGATGCTGCAGTACCTGACCCCGGTGCTGCAGTTCGTCGCGGCGCTGCTGCTCGGGGAGACCATGCCGGCCTCGCGCTGGGTCGGGTTCGGGCTGGTCTGGGTGGCGCTGGTGGTGCTCACGACGGACGCGGTGCGCCGCCGGGGACGGCCCCGGGACTGGGAGTCCACCGGGAGTTGACCGGGAGGGCACCCGCGACCGTGCGTCGGCTGTGGCGGAGGCAGCAGACTGCTCTGCGTGCTCCCTCCCCTGTTGGCCGGCCGCGCGCGACGAGGGCGGATCCGCCGCATCGGCGCCGTCGCGGTCGCCTTCCTCGGTCTCGTCGGTGTCGTCTCCGCCATCACACCGCCCTTCCGCGAACGGTTCGCCCCGCTGCTGGACGTGCTGCCGCTCGCGGTCCCGTTGGGGGCGAAGACGGTCCTGGTGCCGGTCTCGATCGCCCTGCTGCTGCTGGCCCGGGGCCTGCGCCGCGGTCAGCGGCTCGCCTGGGGCACGACGATCGGCCTGCTGGCCGCGTCGGCCGGTCTGCACGTGCTGAAGGGCATCGACGTCGAGGAGGCCGTGCTCGACGTCGTCGCCCTGGTCTGGCTGGCGGTGAACGCACGGTCGTTCCCGGTGCTGCCGAGCGCGGCCCGGGCCCGGCGGGTCGGGTGGGTGCTGGCGATCGGGGCCCTGGTCTCGCTCGTCGTCTCAGCTGCGCTGGTGGTGGCCGTGGGGGCCGAGCGGCACCCGGGCGAGACGATCGAGGCGGTCGTCCAGCGCCTCGTCGGCGACCAGCGCACCCCCTTCCCGAAGCTGCGGGGGGACGAGGGCCACGCCTTCCTGCCGCTGCTGAACCCGTCGCTGCTGGCGCTCGGGCTGACGTTGCTGGTGGTGCTCGGCTGGGTCCTCTTCTCCCCCCACCGCCCGGACGTGCTCAGCGGTGAACAGCGCCGCGCCGAACGGGAACGCGCCCGGGAGGTCGTCCTGCGCTGGGGCGGGGAGACCCTCGACTACTTCGCGCTGCGCGACGACAAGGACTTCTTCTTCGCCTCCTTCGAGGAGGGCACCGGCGTGGTCGCCCACAGCGTCCGGAACGGGGTCTGCCTGGTCTCCCCGGACCCGATCGGGCCACCGCAACGCCGCGGCGCCCTCCTCGTGGAGTTCCTCGACCACGTCGAACGCAACGGCTGGTCGGTCGCCGTCGTCGGGGCCCGCGCCGACTGGTTGCCCTCCTACGAGGCGGTCGGGTTGCGGCCGGTGTACCTGGGCGACGAGGCCGTCCTGGACTGCTCGCAGTTCTCGCTGAAGGGCTCGAGCATGAAGAGCCTCCGGGGTTCGGTGAACCGGGTCGCGAAGGCCGGGATCACCGTGGAGTTCCACGACGGACCCACGCTGCCGGAACCGGTGAAGGAGGAGCTGCTCGCGATCTCCGGGGAGTCGCGCCACGGGGAGGCCGAACGCGGCTACTCCATGACGTTGTCGCGGTTGTTCGACCCCGCCGACACCGGCGTCCTCGTGAGCATCGCCCGGTTCGCCGACGGCCGGGCCGCGGGGTTCATCCAGTGGACCCCGGCCGCCCTGGTGCAGGGGTACTCCCTCGACGTCATGCGCCGCTCCACCGCCGAGGACGTGCCGAACGGGTTGACCGACGCCCTCATCGTGGCGACGGCGCAGCACCTCGTGGAGAACGGGCTGCGCGGGCTGGGCCTCAACTTCGCCGTGCTGCGCGAGATCGTGTCGGGCGAACGCGAGGGGACCTTCGCCGACCTGGGTCGCCGGGCGCTGCACGCGTTGTCGAGCAGCGCGCAGATCGAGTCGCTGTGGAAGTTCAACGCCAAGTACGACCCGGACTGGCGACCCCGCTACGTCGTGCTGGACTCCGTGGAGTTCTCCGCGGCGCAGGGGTTCACGATCGCCGACGCCGAGGGGGTCGCGGAACTCCCCGTCGTCGGACGGTTCCTCGGCCGGCGTCCGTGACGCTGGCCCTCGTCACCGCCGTCCTCGCGGCGCTGGGCTACGCGGCGGGTTCGGTGCTGCAGGCCGTGGGCGTGCGCCGCTCCGGGCTGCGCTCCCCGCTGTACCTGGCCGGGCTGGGCTGCGACGGAGCGGCCTGGTTGCTGTCGCTGGTCGCGTTGCGCCGGTTGCCGACCTTCGCGGTGCAGTCGTTGCTGGCGGGGTCGCTGGCGCTGACCGTGCTGCTGGCGCGGGTGTTCCTGGGGTCGCGGCTGCGCGGGCGGGACACCACGGCCGTGCTGCTGCTCGTCGCCGCCCTCGGGGTCGTCGGGAGCTCCGGGACCGAGCAGCCCTCACCCCCGACCGGTTCCGCCGTGGACCTCGGGCTGTGCGCCGCCGCGGTCCTGCTGCTCGTGGCGGTCCTGGCCCTGCGCCGCAGCGGCTCCGCGACGCAGGCCGTCCTCGCGGGTCTCGGGTACTCCGTCGCCGCTCTGGGCGCGCGGGCGCTGACGATCCCCGACCCGTGGTGGCGGGTCGCCCTCGAACCCGTCGGCTGGGCCGTCGTCGTGTCCGGCGTCGCCGGGACCCTCGGCTACGCGGCGGCCCTGCAACGCGGAGCGGTCGGGCCGGCGACGGCGCTGCTGTGGTCGGTGGAGGTCGTGGTGCCCGCCGTCGCGGGTTTCGCGCTCCTCGGCGACGCGGTGCGGGCGGGGTGGTGGCCGGCGGCGGTCGTCGCGCTCGTCGTGGTGGTGGCGTGCTCGGTGGTGCTCGCCGGGTCGCCGGCGATCCCGGAGGAGACCTGACCGGGCGCGAACCAGCGCTGACGAACTCGGCGACCCGCTCTCGCGGGCTCACACCGGTGAGGGGACCTGGGCCTCCCGGGAGGTTCCCCGCTCGCGCCACTGGCTGACGACCTCCAGCAGGACCCACGCCGACACGGCGAGGACCTGGTAGCGCTGGGAGTCCCCACCGCCGCCGTTGCCGCCCTGCAGGAACGTCACGACCTCGTAGACCCCGGCGCCGCCGGAGACCGCCGCGGAGAGCACCGCGAGGGGTTTCAACGCCCACCCCCGCGCGCGCCAGGCGAGTTCCAGGACACCGAGGACGGCCCCGAGGGTGCCGATGACGCTGACCCCGTCGTGCAGGAGTTCGGGCCCCGCCGAGGACGCGGGGCACACCCCGAGGGAGGGCGCGCAGGTCAGCGGGACGATCGCCGAGACCAGCGTCGTCAGCCCGAACGCGGTCAGGCAGGTCGCGCGGAAGCGGGCGTGGCGCAACCCGCTGCGCCACAGCGGGACCGCGAGGAGTGCGCACAGCAGCCCGGCACTGCCGTCACCGAGGCGGAACCACACCGACCCCGGCTCGCCGGGGACGGACAGCTCGCTGATGACGCCGGTGGTGAGGTCGATGCGGGCCCCGACGAGCGGGGCCAGCAGGAAGTTCGCGTTCGCGAGGCCCGCGAGGGCCGCCAGCGCGATCCGCCCCTTCACCGGGCGGTGACACCGAGGGCGGCGACCGCGTCGGCGATGGCGTCCGGGCCGCCCACGTTGCCGGGCACGACGACCTGGCGGACCTCGCGGCCGTCCCGGGTCCGCATCACCCACACCGAGATCCCGGCCGCGACCTGGCCCTCGACGAACGCGCTGGTCGCGCCGATCCCGGTGCGGGCGACCTCCGCCGCGGTGATCCCGCCCTTGCTGACGACGGCGTCGACGTGCGGCAGCAGGTCGGCGACGGCGGTGGTCAGCGCGGTCATCACGGCCTCCCCGTGGGCGAGGGTGCCGTGGTCGGACATCCGGACCCGCTCGCTGGCGATGGCGACGAGCCCCTGGCGCGCCAGCACCCGCCCCGCGCGCTCGCCGAGTTCCCGACCCGCCCAGACGGGGTCGTCCAGCGCGTCGGCGGTGGCGACCGGCTCGAAGGCGCCCCACTCCTGCCCGAGCACGTCCAGCTGGGCCTGCGCCCCCGCCGTGTGCGACCCGCAGACGACGAGGACCCGCGGCCGGTCCGCGACCAGCGGCCGCGGCAGGTACCCGGCGCTCACGACCCCCGCGAGCTCGGCGGCCAGGGGTGCCGCGCACCGCACGACGATCCCGCGTCCGGCCCCCCGCACCGCGTCGGCGAGGGCGCTCACGTCCCGGTCCGTCTCGACGTCGGGGACCAGCACCGAACCCGCCGGGGCCTGCGCGAACCGCTGCGCCAACCGCGCGGGGTCGCGGACGACGTCGAGCGGGACCCCGACGCCGGTGCGGGAGGACTTCTCGGCGACGTAGTCGACCAGCGCGGAGCTGCGGAAGCCGAAGACGGGGTCGCCCGCGTACTCCGTCTCCCCCGCGGGCACGTCACCGTCCGCGGTGCGGACGAGGTGCACCCCGCCGATCGTGGTCCGTCCCCCCGCCGGGAAGGCCGGGACGAAGAGGACGACGTCCTCGGCGCCCGCGAACACCCCGGTCTCGGCGAAGACGTGCCCGCGCAGCGTGGAGTCCCCGCGGAGCACGAACCGCACCTCGGCCCCCAGCCGGGCGCCGGCCTCGAGGGCGTCGGCCCGGATCCGGGCGACCAGCGCGACGGCGGACGCCTCGTCGAGGGCACGGGAGTTGGTCTGCACGTAGACGCCGTCCGCGTCGCGCAGGGCCGCCTCGAGGCGGTCGGCGTCGGACTCCAGCAGGACCTGCACCCCCGTCGCGGACTGGGTCCCGGTGGGGTCGTCGTCGAGGACGACGGTCTTCACGCTCACCCGCCGAAGTACACCAGACCCCGCCGGAGGGTCGTGGCGGGCGCCGCCCTGCGGCAGAGTGAGCGTCATGGACCTGCCGCTGAACCCGCCCGTCGAGCCGATGCTCGCCAAGGCGGCGAAGAGCGTCCCGCGCCAGCCCGACGGTGCCCCGGCCTGGCTCTACGAACCGAAGTGGGACGGGTTCCGCTGCATCGTCTTCCGCGACGGCGACGAGGTCGAGCTGCAGTCGCGCGGGGAGAAGTCGCTGTCCCGCTACTTCCCCGAGGTCGTCGCCGCGGTGCTCGCGGAACTGCCCCCGCGCTGCGTCGTCGACGGCGAACTGTTCGTCCCCCGCCCCGGTGGCGGTCGACTGGCCTGGGAACTGCTGTCCCAGCGCATCCACCCCGCCGCGAGCCGGATCGCCAAGCTCGCCGACGAGACCCCCGCGCAGTTCGTCGCCTTCGACCTGCTGGCCCTCGGCGACGAGGACCTCACCGTCCAGCCCACGTCGGTGCGCCGGGAACGACTCGTGGCGGCGCTCGCCGGCTGCGGTCCGAGCACCCACGTGACGACGGCGACGTTCGACGCCGACCTCGCGGTCCGGTGGTTCACGAGGTTCGAGGGCGCGGGGCTGGACGGGGTCGTCGCGAAACCGCTGGACGCCCCGTACCAGCAGAAGGAACGGGTGATGACGAAGGTGAAGCACCGGCGAACGGCCGAGTGCGTCGTCGTCGGCTACCGCCCGCACAAGAGCCTCCCGGGGATCGGGTCGATGCTGCTCGGGTTGCACACCGACGACGGGATGGCCTTCGTCGGTGGCGCGGCGGCGTTCACGACGGCCCGGCGGGCGGAACTCCTGGAGCAGTTGTCGCAGCTGCGCACCGGCGAGGAGAACGTCCAGGGTGAGAAGAACCGGTGGAACGCGCGGGTGGACGACTCCTGGGTCCCGGTCCGCCAGGAACTCGTCTGCGAGGTCGAGTACGACCAGCTCGAGGGGTACCGGTTCCGGCACAACCCGCGGTTCCTGCGGTGGCGGCCGGACAAGGCCCCCGAGGACTGCCGCCTGGACCAGCTCGAGACGCCGACCGACTACGACCTCGCGGACGTGCTGTCGGGAGCGTCCGGGAGCAGGTCGTGAGCCCGAAACCCCCCGCGGAGGAGATCGACGTCGACGGCATCCCCGTGCGGCTCACCTCCCCCGACAAGACGTACTACCCGGAACTGGGCGAGCAGGGGTGCAAACGTGCCGTCGTCGAGCACTACCGGCTCGTGGCCCCCGCCCTGCTGAACGCGCTGCGCGACCGCCCGACCTACCTGCAGCGCTTCCCGGACGGGATCGACGGCGAGGAGGTCTACCAGAAGCGGGTGCCGAAGTTCGCGCCCGACTACGTCGACACCGTGCACGTGACGTTCCCCTCGGGCCGTTCTGCGGACGCGATCCGGCCGACCAACACCGCGACGGTGGTCTGGGGCGCGCAGCAGGCGACGATCACGTTCCACCCCTGGCACTGCACCGCCCCCGACGTGGACCACCCCGACGAGTTCCGCGTCGACCTCGACCCCCAACCCGGGACGGGTTTCGAGCAGGCGAAGCGGGTGGCCCGCGACGTGCTGCACCCGTTGCTGACGGAACTCGGGTACGAGGGTTTCGTCAAGACCTCCGGCGGACGGGGCGTGCACGTGTTCGTGACGATCGAACCCCGGTGGACGTTCACCGAGGTCCGTCGCGCGGTGATCGCCCTGGCCCGCGAGGTCGAGCGTCGCGCCGAGGGCCTCGTGTCGTCCGCGTGGTGGAAGGAGGAACGCGGCGAGACGGTGTTCGTGGACTACAACCAGAACGCCCGTGACCGCACGATGGCCAGCGCCTACTCGCTGCGCCGCACCCCCCGCGCGACGGTCTCGACGCCGTTGACCTGGGCCGAACTGGGGTCGGACGTGGACCCGGACGACTTCACCCTGGCGACGTTCCCGGAACGCTTCGCCGCCGTCGGGGACCTGTGGGCCGAGCGCCGCTCGACCCTGCACTCCCTGGAACCGCTGCTCGCGCTCGCCGACCGCGACGAGGGGAACGGTCTCGGCGACCTCCCCTACCCGCCGACCTACCCCAAGATGCCGGGGGAACCCAAGCGCGTCCAGCCCTCCCGCGCCCGGAAGGACCCCACCCCGCCCGACCCGTGATCTTGCTGGGAAACCCAGCAAGATCACGGTGCGGTGGGGGTCACCAGCGGCGGGTGCGCAGGCGGGGCTCCATGCCGAGCACCTCACCGACGGCCTGCTCGAGGCGAGGCACCCGGCCGAGGACGTCACCGGAGGTCACGGGGAGCACGACCCAGCCGAGACGCTGCAGGTGTTCGCGGCGGGCCCCGTCGTGCCGTTGCTCGCGCCACCCGTCGTGGAACTCGCGGCCGTCGTACTCGACCGCGACCCGCCGTTCCTGCCACCCGAGGTCGAGTCGCAGGAGTTCGCCGCGGGCGCCGGGGACGGGGATCTGGGTCTGCGGTCGCGGGAACCCGGCGTCGTCGAGGCGGATCCGGACCAGGGACTCGGGTGGTGACTCCGCACCGGGGTCGACCATCCCCGCCGTGTGGCGGGCGATCCGCACCCCGCGTCCGCCCGGCAGGTCGTCGAGACGGACCAGGGCCTGGACCGGCGAGAAGAGTCCCGCCCGGGCGGCGACGTCGAGGACGGGCAACGCCACGAAGCGGGGGCAGAACCGCGCCACGTCCACCGCCGTCCGCAGCACGGACGTGACGGGCAACCCGTCGACCTCGACCACGTCGTCCCCCAGTTCCGCCGCGTAGCAGCGGACACCTTCCCGACGGACGGGTGTCCGCCCGAAGGGGACGACCACCTCGAGGCGGCGGGGCACGTCCCGTTCGGTGTGCGCCGGCACGTCGAACCCGTGCAGCGCGGCCGCCGTCCGTCGCGCGAACGCGGACCCGGCGGGCAGGGTGTCGAGCAGACGGTGCGCCCGGACCCGTTCGTCGAGCGTCAGGTCCGCGAGGACGTCAGGGACATCGAGGACGAGGAGCGCGGTGGGCACGGCCCGATCCTGACTCCGTCGACGCGAACCCCGGCCCCGTCGTCCACAGCCCGCCGTGATCATGCAGGGAAACCCAGCAAGATCACGGGTCGGCTGTGGAGAACTCGTGATCTTGCTGGGTTTCCCTGCAAGATCGCGGCGGGTGGGAGGAAGTAGGGGGAGACGTTCAAGGAACGGCGTGTTCTAGACGAAGGACACGGGGAAGGATCCGGCGGGTGCCGGGCCACAGTCGTCCCGGAGGGGTTTCCCGATGTCCAGCACCGCGGCTCCACGCACCACCCGCGTCTTCGCCGACCGCAGCGTGCGCACCAAGGTGCTCAGTGCGCTCGGTGCGCTGGCCCTGGTCACGGTCGGGGTCAGCGGCGGCGCCCTCGTGGCGCTGGACTCGGGGAGCCAACGTTCCGACGACCTCTACACGGACAGCGTCGTGGGCCTCACCGCCCTGGGGCGCGTCCACCAGGAGGAGCTCAAGACGCGCATGCTCGTCGCGACGCACGCCGCGACGCCGGACGCCGAGGGCAAGGCGAAGGTCGTCGAGAAGATCGCCGCCAGCGACAAGGAACTCGACGACTGGGCCGCGAAGTACTCCGCCTCTCCGCTCGCCGACCCGGCCGACTGGAAGGTCTTCACCGACACCTGGGCCCAGTGGCGCCAGGCGCGCGACGCGCAGCTGATCCCGCTGTCGAACTCCGGCGACCTCGCCGGCTGGGCGAGCGCGAACGCCGACGTGACGCAGCCGCTGGTCAGCAAGGCGGCCGACGCGCTGGACGCCATCGAGGGTGCCGAGGACGGGGCGGCGAAGAACTACGCGGCCTCCACCCAGTCGGAGTCGACGCAGTCCCGCAACCTCATCGTCGGCGGGCTCGTCCTGGGCCTCGGCCTCGCCACCGCCCTGGGTCTGGCCGTCGTCCGCTCCATCGTCCGGCCGCTGCACGCGGTGTCGGCCTCGCTCGACGCGATGGCCGCCGGGGACCTGACCGTCGAGGCGCGCGTCGACTCGACCGACGAGGTCGGCCAGATGGCCGCCTCCCTGGAGCGGGCCCGCGCCAGCGTCCGTGGGACGGTCGCGGCGATCGCGACGTCGTCGGCGTCGCTGTCCCTGGCCTCCACCCAGCTCGCCGCCGACAGCGAGCGCATCGGCGCCACCGCGGGCGAGACCGCCGCCGTCGCCGCCGGCGCGGCCGACACCGCGGCCATCGTCTCCGCGAGCGTCGCGACCGTCGCGATGGGGGCGACCGAGATGCAGGCCGCCATCCGCGACATCGCCTCCGGCGCCTCCGAGGCCACCGCCGTCGCCGCCCGGGCCAACGACCTCGCCGGTCGCGCCGGGGAGACCGTCGCCCGCCTGGGCGTGAGCTCCACCCAGATCGGTGACGTCGTGAAGGCGATCACCGCGATCGCCGAGCAGACGAACCTGCTGGCCCTCAACGCGACCATCGAGGCCGCCCGGGCCGGTGAGGCGGGCAAGGGCTTCGCCGTCGTCGCCGGTGAGGTCAAGGAGCTGTCCGCGCAGACCGCCCGCGCCACCGAGGACATCGCCTCCCGCGTCGGCTCCATCCAGACCGACACCGCCGAGGCGGTCCGGGCCATCGAGAGCATCGCCGAGGTCATCGGCGAGATCAGCAACCACCAGACGACGATCGCCTCGGCCGTCGAGGAGCAGTACGCGACGACCGCGGAGATGAGCCGCAGCGTCGGCGAGGCCGCCGCGGGTTCGGGCTCGATCGCCGACGGGATCCGCGGGATCACGGGTTCGGCGGAGACCACCGCCGCCGTCGTCTCCGGCACCCGCGCCGCGACCGACGACCTGCACCGCATGGCCGGCGAGCTCAGCGAACTGGTGCACCGCTTCCGCGTCTGAGGTTCGCCGGGCGCCGCCCGAGGACGAGTCCCGCCACGGCGAGGACGAGCCCGAGGGCGGCCACGGTGATGGCGGCGACGCGCACCCCCTGGACGCTGAGCACCACCGCCACGACGCTGCCCACGAGGGCGAGCGCGAGGCACACCCGTTCCGCCGGCTGGGGGCCGCCGAGGCGGGCCCGCCCCGGGCTCCGGTGCCGGCCGGAGCGTGGGTGCGGGACCCGGGTCGCCACGTCGTCCGGCGAGTCCTGCGGCGAGTCCTCCGGCGACGACGTCGGGGGCAGCGGGGAGCCGTGGATCACGGGCAGATCATCCCGGACCGCGACGGCTTCCGGAACGGTTCGGGGTGAGTTCAGGGTGAGCTCGGCGGAGGTTCGCCGGTTCGGCGGCCGACGACTCACCCTGGGTGGATGCGCACTCCCGCAACGTGTCGGGGGAGCTCGCCGATCACGGTGTCCAGGTGGTGACCGAGAGTTCCCACGACGGCCCCGTCCCCGATCCAGCGCCGGTACGCCTCCCGCCAGACCGTCAGCGCGAGACCGGCCGCCAGGCTGGCCGCTCCCCGCTCGGTGCCCTGGCCGACGAGGAACTCCTCGACCCGGGACTGCCAGCGCAACTGCTGGGCGAGTTCACGCGCCCGCAGCGTGGGGTTGTCCTCGAGGACCCGCTCCCGGGCGCACTTCACGTCGGGGTCCTTCTCCGCGGAAGCGGCGAGGGCGCGCACGCCGTCGAGCAGCCGGGCCAACGGGGGCAGGCTGCGGTCGCCGGCCGCGGCCACGACGTCGTCGAAGACGTCCTCGTCGGCGACGAACATCACCTCGTCCTTGTCGCGGACGTGGCGGAAGAACGTCCGTGTGGAGAGGTCGGCGGCGTCCGCGATGTCGGCGACGGTCGTGGCCTCGTACCCCTTCTCGGCGAACAGGCGCAGGGCGTGCTCGGCCAGCGACCGACGGGTGGCGACGAGCCGGCGTTCGCGCGTCGAGGGTCGATCGGTCACGGAGACATCTCACCACGCGCCGGGGTTGACATCCCGAGCCGAAGTGTCACATCGTGCCACTACGGCACGTCTCGACACTCGGAGGACCCGATGGACTTCACCGACACCACCGCCCTGATCACCGGCGCCTCCGGGGGCATCGGCGCCGGCATCGCCCGGGCGCTGGCCGCCCGCGGCGCCGACGTCGTCCTGGTCGCCCGCAGCGCGGACCGGCTGGACGCCCTGGCGGCGGAGATCCGCCGCGAGCACGGGCGGGACGTCCTCGTCGTGGCGACCGACCTCTCGACCCCCGGCGCCGGGGAACGCGTCCAGGCGGCCCTCGGTGACCGCCGGGTCGACGTCCTGGTCAACAACGCCGGGTTCGGCCTGAGCGGTCGCCTCGCCGACACCCCGGACCTCGCGCGGCTCACCGCGATGGTGACGCTGAACTGCACGACGCTGGCCGACCTGACCGCGCGCTTCCTGCCCGGGATGATCGAGCGACGGCGGGGTGCGGTGGTCAACGTCGCCAGCATGGCCGGCTACTTCCCCGCCCCCGGACTGGCGGCCTACGCCGCGACGAAGGCCTTCGTCGTCTCGCTCTCCCAGGCCGTCTGGGCCGAGACCCGGGGGACGGGGGTCCGCGTCGCGGCCCTGTCGCCGACGGTCACCGACACCGGGTTCTTCGACGTCGCGGGCGAGGCCTCGGGCGCGGGGATGCGCCGACGCAGCGTCGAGCAGGTGGTGGCGACGTTCTTCGCCACCCTCGACGCCGATCGCCCCGTCGTCGTCGACGGCCGCCTGAACGAGGTCGGGGCCCGCCTGGCCCGCCTCGCCCCGCGCGGTGCCGTGCTGCGCGCGGTCGGTTCCCGCTTCGCCGACCGCATGTCCGCCCGCTGACGGGTCGGCACCCCACCGGGGTGCATGATCGCGCGGTGGACGCGACGCAGAGCTACGCAGGACGCACGGCCCTGGTGACGGGGGCGTCGTCGGGGATCGGCGAGGGGCTGGCGGAGGCGCTGGCCGCCCGGGGCGCCGACCTCGTGCTGGTGGCCCGCCGGGCCGACGCGCTGCACACCCTCGCGGACCGGGTGCGCAGCGCGCACGGACGCCGGGTCGACGTCCTGCCCGCCGACCTCGGCCTCCCCGGTGCCGGCGCAGACCTGCAGGCACGGGTGGCGGAGCTCGGGCTGCGGATCGACGTGCTCGTCAACAACGCCGGGTTCGCGGTGTCCGGCCCGGTCGCGAGCGCCGACCCCGAGCGGCTGCTGGCCCAGGTGCCGCTGAACTGCGGCGCCGTCGTCGACCTCACGTCCAGGTTCCTGCCCGCGATGGTGCACCGCCACTCCGGGGTGATCCTCAACGTCGCGAGCGTCGCTGCGCTGCAACCGGTTCCGGGGCTGGCGGTCTACGCGGCCACGAAGGCCTTCGTGCTCAGCTTCACCGAGGCGCTGTGGGCGGAGCAGCGCGGCAGCGGGGTCCGGGTCCTCGCCGTCTGCCCCGGGCCCACGGACACCCCGTTCTTCGAGGTCGCCGGTGAGGACTCCGACACCGGGCTGCCGCGGCGCACGGTGGACCACGTCGTGGCGACGACGATGCGGGCGCTGGAGGGCGACGGGCCCTCCGTCGTCGACGGCCCGCTCTACAAGGTGCTGGGCGCGGCCACGAGGCTCCTGCCCCGGCGGGCCCTCGCCTCCCTGGCCGGCGTGGTCGCGAGACCCCGTCCGGGCCGGTGAGGACTCAGGCCACGCGGTCGGCGACGGTGGCCGCGTAGGTCTCCAGCGCCCTGCGGGCGGGTGAGTCCGCCAGCGCGCTCAGGTGGCTCGTGGCCCGCTGCGCCCACTCCCGCGCCGTGGCCCGCGCGGCGTCGGTGCCGGGGTGCGCGCGCAACGCGGCGACGGCCTCGGCCAGCACGTCGTCGTCGTCGAGGTGGCCGGAGTCGAGGAGCGCGACGATCCGGGCCGCAGCCAGGTCGCCGTCGGCCGCGGCGCGCCGCACGAGCAGCACCGGCAGGGTCGGGACCCCCTCGCGCAGGTCCGTGCCGGGACGCTTGCCGGACTCGTCGGTGTCGCTGGTCAGGTCGAGGACGTCGTCGGCGAGCTGGAAGGCCACCCCGACGGCCTCGCCGTAGCGGATCATCGCCGTCACGACCTCGCCCGACCCGCCACCGAACAGCGCGCCGAAGCGACCTGCCGTGGCGATGAGCGACGCCGTCTTGTCGCTGAGGACGTCGAGGTAGTGCGCCACGACGTCCTCGCCGGCGCGCGGGCCGACGGTCTCGTGCAGCTGCCCCAGGCAGAGCCGCTCGAAGGTCTCGGCCTGCACCCGGACGGCCTCCGGCCCGAGGCCGGCGACGACGTTGGAGGCGCGGGCGAAGAGCAGGTCGCCGGTCAGGATCGCGACGTTGTTGTTCCACTGGTGTTGCGCCGCAGGCACTCCGCGCCGCGTGGGGGCCTCGTCCATGACGTCGTCGTGGTACAGCGAGGCCAGGTGGGTGAGCTCGCAGACGATCGCCGCGTCGACGACCTCGCCGGGCAGTTCCCTGCGTTCCGGCTCCGCCAGGTGCGCGCCGAGGACGGTGAGCATCGGCCGGACACGCTTGCCACCGGCCTCGACGAGGTGGCGCGAGGCCGCGTCGGCGATCGGGTCGGCGTTGCCGACGGCGAGCCGCAGCCGGTCCTCGACGACGTCGAGCGCCTCGCGCAGGGCGTTCTCCAGCGCGGGGTCGGTCGTCGGGAGCCCGTTCGCGGGCGTGGCCGTGGGGGTGGCCGTGGGGGTGTTGAGCGAGGTGTTCACGCGGCAGGGGCCAATCGCTTCAGCGCCACGACCACGCGGTCGGCGGCGTCCTTCGACGTGGGATCGGCCAGGTTGGCCAGGAGCTTCACGACGAGCTTCATCAACCCCGGGCGCGGCAGGCCGAAGCGCGTCGCGATGCGCATGACCTCGGGGTGGCCGATGAGGGAGACGAACACACGACCCAGGGTGTAGTACCCACCCAGGTCCGCGCGAACCGCAGCCGGGTAGGCCTGCAGCGCCCGCTCGCGCGCCCGCGGGTCGCCCGCCGACAGGGCGTCGTCGACGGCGTGGGCGGCGAAGCGCGCCGACTGCATCGCGTAGGCGATGCCCTCACCGTTGAACGGGTTGACCATGCCGCCCGCGTCGCCGACCACGACGAGGCCGCGGGTGTAGTGCGGGGTGCGGTTGAAGGCCATCGGCAGCGCGGCACCGCGGATCGGGCCGACCTGGTCCTCTTCCCGGAAGCGCCACTCCGGCGGCATCGCGGCCGTCCAGCGGCGCAGCAGGTCGCGGTAGTCGATCGCCCCGGACCCGGGGTCCAGCACGCCCAGCCCGACGTTGGAGGTGCCGTCGCCGACCCCGAAGACCCAGCCGTAGCCGGGCAGCAGCGGTCCGGTGGAGCTGTCGCTCTCGCGCAGCTCCATCCACGCCTCCATCCAGTCGTCGTCGTGACGGGGACTGGTGAAGTAGGTGCGGACGGCGATGCCGAGCGGGCGGTCGTCGCGCTTGGCCAGGCCCATCGCGAGCGCGAGGCGACCACCGACGCCGTCGGCCGCGATGACGACCGGCGCGCGGTAGGTGCTCTCCTCGCCCGCCTTGCGGCCCTTCTCGTCGACGGGGCGCGCGGTGACGCCGACGACGTGACCGGTGCGCTCGTCGAGGACGGGACCGGTCACCGAGGTGCGCTCGAGGATCGTGGCGCCGCCCGCGCGCGCGTGCTCGGCCAGCGTCTGGTCGAAGCGCGAGCGGGTCGCCACCAGCCCGTAGCCGGGGAAGTCGGAGATCTCGGGCCACGGCACCTGCAGGCGCACTCCGCCGCCGAGCAGGCGCAGACCCTTGTTCTGCCGCCAGCCGTCCTCGGCGGGGGTCTTCACCCCCAGCAGGTCCAGCTCGTGCACGGCGCGGGGGGTGAGTCCGTCACCGCAGACCTTCTCGCGCGGGAACGACGACTTCTCCAGCACCAGGACGCGGCGTCCCGCGGTCGCCAGGTGGCGGGCCAGCGTCGAACCGGCCGGGCCGGCCCCGACGACCAGCACGTCGGCGTCCTGCGTGTCCACGGTCACCCCTGATCCCCGGCTCGTGAAAGTTTTCACGAGGCTACGTGCAGTGTAGTTCTCCCCCGGCCCCTCCGGCCCGGTCAGCGGCCCCGGTGTGGGTCAGGTCACGACGCCGGCCGAGCGGACCGCGCGGTGCATCGCGACCACCCCGAAGGAGAGGTTGCGCCAGGCCACCTGCTCCCAGCCGGCGGCGGCGATCCGGCGCGAGAGACCGGCCTGGTCCGGCCACGCGTCGATGGAGTCCACGAGGTAGCCGTAGGCGTCCGCGTGCGAACTGACGAGCTTGGCCACCCGGGGCAGCCCGTGGTGGAGGTAGGTGTCGTAGGCCTTGCGCAGCAACGGGTTCGGCATCGTCGAGAACTCGCACACGACGAGGCGGCCGCCGGGGCGGACGACCCGGGCCATCTCGCGCAGGCCCGCGTCGGGGTCGACGACGTTGCGCAGGCCGAAGGAGATCGTCGCCGCGTCGAAGACCCCGTCGGCGAAGGGCAGCCGCGTGGCGTCACCGACGACGAAGCCGAGGTCGGGCCGACGGCGCTTGCCGGCGCGGACCATGCCGGTGGAGAAGTCGCACGGGACGGTGAGGACACCGCGGTCGGCGAAGGGTTCGCTGGAGCGCCCGGTGCCGGCGGCGAGGTCGAGGACCTTCTCCCCCGGCCGGGCGTCGACGGCCCGCAGCACGGCGCGCCGCCACAGCCGGTCCTGGCCCACCGAGAGGATGTCGTTGGTGCGGTCGTACTTCTCGGCGACGTCGTCGAACATGGCCGAGACCTGCCGCGGCCGCTTGCTCAGGTCGGCCAGCTCGCGCTGGTTGGTGACGTCCGGGGTGCCCACGCTCCCATCCTCGCAGCCCGGCCACGACCGGGTGCCACGAGGCGTGGCCGCCACTAACCTCGCCCCGTGATCGTCATCAACGTGAAGTGGCCCGTGAAGCCCGAGCTGGCCGACGCCTGGCCCGAGCTGGTCGCGGAGTTCACGGCCGCGGTGCGCGCGGAACCCGGCAACGTCTCCTTCGACTGGTCGCGCTCCGCCGAGGACCCCAACACCTGGTTCCTGCTCGAGTGCTTCCGCGACGCCGAGGCCGGTGCCGCGCACGTGGCCTCGGACCACTTCCGGAAGGCCGTCTCGGAGATGCCCGACCGGGTCAGCGCCCAGCCGCAGATCATCTTCGTGGACTCCCCCGACGTGTCCGACTGGGGTCCGATGGGTGAGGTCCGGCCGCGGTGACGACCGCACGGGCCCGGACGCTGCTGGTCGGCGTCGTCGTCGTCCTGGCCGGGGTGCTGCTGCTCTTCCTGCCGCACTCCACGACGATCCAGGGCGCACGCCTGAGCTGCGGCTCCGCCGCCGCCCCGGCCGACCTCCCGACGACGTTCTGCGCCACCGACGGCCTGCGCTTCGCCGCGGTCGCCACGATGTCGGGTGGCGCGTTGATCGCGCTGGTCGCCGGTCTCTGGCCGGCCCTGCGCCCCGAGCCGGCTCCGGCCGGGCACCCCGACCAGCACGCGGGCCGGGATGCTCGCCGGTCCTAGGAGACGGCGGCGCGCACCGCGGCGGTGATCGCTTCGAGGCGCGGGCGGACCCCGGCGCGGTCGACGACGACCTCGACCACCCGCAGACCCCGCGGCGCGGTCCCGATCTCCGCGCGGGCCCCGGCGAGGCTCGTGGGGCGCGAGTGCGGGACCCCGAAGGCGGCGCAGAGGGCCGCGAGGTCGGCCCCGTGCGGGGTCGCGACGACCCGCTCGAAGGTGGCACGGTCGACCACGGCGGCGTGCTCCAGGGTCTCGAAGATCCCCCCACCGTCGTCGTTGACCACGACGACGGTCAGGTCCGGGCGGGGTTCGCCGGGCACCGGCAGCAACGCGTTGGCGTCGTGCAGGAAGGCCAGGTCGCCCAGCAGCAAGCGGGTCGGTCCGCTCGCGAGCGCGACCCCCTCGGCCGTCGCGACGGTGCCGTCGATCCCGGCCAGCCCGCGGTTGGAGACGGTGCGGACCCCCAGCGGGCGGCCCGCGAGGTCGACGTCGCGGATCGAGTTGCTGGCCGCCACGACGAGCGTCGAACCGTCTGCGGCACAGGCGTTCACGACTTCCCGCGCCACCCACGGCCCACTGGGTCCGGTCTCGGCGTCCAGGGTCGCGTGCACGGTGTCGGCGGCGAGCTTGCCCGCCCGGTCCCAGCGGGCGGCGAACTCCTGCTCCGCGGCTCCGGCCGCTCCCTCGACGGCGGCGGCGGCGACCACCCGGGCGGCGCGGAACCCCGCGTCCGACCAGGTCCCGGCGGCGCTGACGACGACGAGTTCGACGTCGTCGCGGGCCAGCAGCCGGGTCACGGGCCGCGACAGCGTCGGGTGGCCGAAGAGCACGACGCGGTCGACGTCGCCGAGCGGCCCCTCCTCGTCGACGGCGTCGAGCAGCAGCCGGTAGGGACCCACCGCACGTTCGCCGCCGCGGGCCCCGGAACTGGGTTCCGCCAGCAGCGGCCAGCCGGCGGCCTCGGCGAGCTCACGCGCGGCGAGCCCCGTCGCCGGGTCGGGGGCGTCGCCCGCCAGCACCAGCGTGCGCGGGCCCCGCTCCAGGACGACGGGTCGCGCCGCCGGGACCGCGTGCACCTCGGTCAGTCCCGGACCGGTCGGGACCTCGCCCGCCGAAGGGGTCAGCGGGTCCGCGAACCCGACGTTCAGGTGCACCGGACCGGGACCGTCCCCGCGCAGACCGCGCGCGAACGCGACGGCACGCGAGAGCACCGACCGCCAGGCCGGTGCCTGCCGCTCGGGATCGACGGGGGCGGGCAGGTCGGCGCTGTAGCGGACGGAGGGCAGGAACATCCGGGCCTGCGCGTCGGCGGTCTGGCTCGCGCCCGACCCGCGGAGCTCGTGCGGACGGTCGGCGGAGAGGACCACCAGCGGGACCCCGGCGTGGTGGGCCTCGAGGACGGCGGGGTGCAGGTTCGCGACCGCGGTGCCGCTCGTGGTGACGACGGCGACGAGCTCACCGGCGCGGGCGAGTCCGAGCGCGAGGAACCCGGCGCTGCGCTCGTCGATGCGCACGTGCAACGTCAACCGGCCCTCGTCGGCGGCGCGGGCGGCCGCGTAGGCCAGCGGGGCGCTGCGCGATCCGGGGCTGAGCACGAGGTGGCGCAGCCCGAGCCGGACGAGGGAGTCGACGAGGACCGTCGCGAAGGCGGTCGAGGGGTTCACCCCTCCATGGTGCGCCAGGTCGGCTGTGGCAGCCTGCCGCGGGTGACCCAGTCGCTCCCCCCGATGGACGAGATCCTCGCCACCTTCAGCGCCGACTCCCTGGTGGACCGGATGGGCATCCGGTTCCTCGAGATGGCACCCGACCGCGTCGTCGCGACGATGCCCGTCGCGGGCAACACCCAGGTCGCGGGGTTCCTGCACGGCGGCGCCAGCTGCGTGCTCGCCGAGACCCTGGGGTCCGTCGGCGCGTTCCTGCACGTGTGGCCCGGAGGCCTCGCCCTCGGCACCGACATCAACGCGACCCACCACCGCTCGACCCGGTCCGGGATCGTCACCGGGGTCGCGACGGCGATCTCGCTGGGCCGGACGCTGACCAGCCACGAGGTGGTGATCTCCGACGAGGAGGGCCGCCGGCTGTGCACCGCGCGGATCACCAACTACGTGCGGGCGGCGGACGCCTAGGTCGTCAGCAGCGGAAGGGCGATCGCGACGAGCACCAGGACCACGACGCCGATCGAGATCGCCCGGCCCGCCGGGTGGCCGGCGTTGATCGTGTACCCGACGCCGACGCGCTTGGGGACGAACAACGACGGGTCGTCCCGGTTCACGTAGAGCATCCCGCCGCGCCAGTGCCGGTCGTCGTCGACGGCATCGGTGGAACCCGGTTCCCGCGGTCCGCGCGCGCCCACGGTCGTCACCACGATCGCGACGACGAGACCCGCGCCGAACACGACCAGGGCGGGGACGAGGAGTTCGAGCCGGGCGGGGTGCAGCCAGCCGTCGACGCACAGCGTGCAGACCAGGGCGGTCACCAGGAACGCGGTGACGGCGAGCAGGTTCTGCACCGTCCGCCCGCCGGCCGCCGCCCGGGCGAGAGGTTGCGCCTCGTCCGCGCGGAGGCGGACCGGGGCGAGGTGGACGAGCCGTGTCAGGACCCCCAGGAGGGCCAGGAGCCCGACGGAGACGACCAGCGGACCGAACACGCTCCAGAAGCCCTTCGCGGCGAACGCGTCGGGTTCGCCGGCGCCACCCCAGTGGGTCGGGAACGGGTCGGGGAGGTCGGGGTAGCGCAGCACGCCGAAACCCGCGGTGGCGACGAGCAGGGCGGCCGCGACGGCGTACCAGACGATCGGGACGGGGGCCCGGGGGACGTCGTCCGGCGAGGCCGGCGCCGCCCACCGGACCGGCACGTCGCGGTACCAGTCACCGCGGGTCTTGGCCTCCCGGATCTCCTTGCGGCACAGCACGAACGCCACGATCCCGCCGACCAGCAGCAGGTACGTGGGAACCGTGACGACACCCGGTCCGGCACTCACCGATCCGGCCGCGGCGGCACCCACCAGGGCGAGCGCGGACAGGACCGCGACGGCACCGCGGTACCGGCGCACCGCCCGGTGGACGGCCGGGTCCCCGACCCGCGCCCGCGGCACCGAGACCCCCAGCGGCAACGTCGCCGCCGACAGCACCGGCACCAGGAACAGGACGACCGCGACCAGCAGACAGCTCGCCAGCCCGACCCCCACCTCGAAACCGTTCACGATCCCTCCCGCACTCGAGCGAAACCTTCGACGACCTCCCGGCACTGCGCCAGGACGACCTCGTCCGGAACTCCCTGGGCCCGCGCCTCGGCGAGCACCGTCGACATCCGTTCCCGCCACTGCGCGACCACCGCGTCGGCGGGGGGACCGCTGGCCGGCCCACGGGCGATCACCGAACCGGACTTGCTCGTCGTGCGCAGCAGCCCTTCGCGGCGGAGCAGGTCGTAGGCCTTCTGCACCGTCGCGACGTTGATGCCGAACGCCCCCGCGAGCGCCCGCACCGAGGAGACCTGCTGCCCGACGACGAGTTCACCGCGGGCGATCGCCTCCACGAGGCGGTCGCGGATCTGCTGGTAGATCGCGACGTCGGACGTCGGGTCGATCTCGAGGATCACGGCCGCCTCCCATCTGTGTCACCAACACTAGTACAGATGGGACAGTTCGTCACCCCCGGAGCACCCCGTGGGCAGCCGTCAGGCGCTCGCGCCACCAGGTCTCCCGCTCGGCCGGGGCACGGTGGAGCTCCAGCAGTTCCGGGGACACCCGGACCGGGCCGACCGGCAGCGACCCGCCGACGGGCAGCAGCGGATCGCTCGTCACGTCGGCCGCGAGGAGGGCGGCGGTACCGAGCCCGCAGGCGTGCGGGAGCTCCGGCAGCGCGGCCGCGAGCGCCGTCCCGGCCGCCAGCCCGACGCTGGTGTCCAGGGCGGAGGAGACGACGACGGGCAGACCGCAGGCCTGCGCCACGGCCAGCGCCGTCCGCACCCCGGACAGCGGGGCGACCTTGAGCACGACGATGTCGGCCGCCTCGAGGCCGGCGACGCGCAACGGGTCCTCGGCCTTGCGGACGCTCTCGTCGGCGGCCAGCAGCACGGGGGTCCCGGCGGCGGCCAGGCGCCGGCGCAGCAGGGCCATCTCCTCCAGCGTCGCGCAGGGCTGCTCGGCGTACTCCAGGTCGAACTCGCCCAGCGCGGTCAGCGCCTCGTACGCCTCCTCGACGCTCCACCCGGTGTTCGCGTCGACGCGGACCTCTCCGGTGGGCCCCAACGCCTCCCGCACAGCGCGGACCCGGGCGACGTCCTCGGCCAGCCGGTGCGCGAAGGGCGCCCCGGACTCGGCCACCTTGACCTTCGCCGTGCGGCACCCGGGGAACCCCGCGAGGACCGCGGGCACGTCGTCGGCCTCGACGGCGGGCACGGTGGCGTTGACCTCGACGCGCTCGCGGCGCGGGGCGGGGAACCCCCGCCAGGCCGCCTCGATCCCCGCCTCCAGCCAGCGCGACGCCTCGGCCGGCCCGTACTCCAGGAACGGCGAGAACTCCCCCCACCCCGCGGGCCCCTCGAAGAGCACCGCCTCGCGGAGGAGGATCCCGCGGAAGCGCCGGCGCAGCGGTAGCCGCACCACGCGGGCGGCGTCGAGGAGGTCGGTGAGCGGGGGCAGGTCGGTCACTCCCCCAGCATCCCCGACCCGCCCACCTCCGCGCGGTGCGCCCGCGCCCGCAGGGAGGAGGCGCCCAGCAGGACGGCCACGAACCACCCCCACGCGGTGAGGAACACCGTCGACGGGCTCGCCCCGCCCACGACGAGGACGCCCACGACGAGCAGCGACACCGCCACGGCGGCGAGCACGAGGAGGACCGGGACGGCCCGGGTCCGGGACCGGGGCACGTCAGCCCCGCCGCTGGGGCAGGAACTGCTCGACCCGGGCCACGGCCAGACCGATCCACGGCAGGTCGGCGGTCCGCTCGAAGCAGACGAAGCGCGGGACCCAGAGCGGCTGGTACTTGGCGTTGCTGCGGTAGAGCTGCTCCAGCTGCCACAGCCGGGAGAACACCACCAGGACGCGGTACCCGAGCCGCAGCACCGGCCCGGCCCCCAACCGCGACCCGCGGTCGAAGACGGAGCGGAAGACCGCGAAGTTGAGCGAGATGCGGCGCAGCGCGTTCCGGCGGGCGAAGTCGACCACGTCGGTCACCACGAGTTCCACCGTTCCGTTCACCGCCTCCCGGTCACGGCGCATGAGGTCCAGGGAGACCCCCCGGGAACCCCACGGCACGAAGGTCAGCACCGCCGCGAGGGCACCGTCCGCGGTCCGTGCCGTCGCGACCAGCAGGTCCGGGTCGCACGGGTCGCCGAGTCGCCCCAGCGCCATCGAGAAACCCCGCTCCCGCCCGTCGCGCCACTCCTGCGCGGCGGCCGCCAGCTCGGCGAGCTCGCTCGCGGGGACCTCCCGCTGGCGACGGATCGACACCTCGGTCCCGGCGCGACGGGCCCGGTTCACCGCCTGGCGCAGACCCCGCACCGCCCGCCCCTCGAGGCTGAACGCCTCGACGTCGAGGACCGCCTCGTCACCGACCTCGAGCACCTGCAGCCCCGCCCTGTGGTAGACCGCGGCCGCCGACTCGGAGGCCCCCACGACCGCCGGTACCCAGGCGTGCTCGGCGAGCTGGGCCCGCCAGGCCGCCACCGCCGCGGGCCACGAGGTCTCGTTGCCCACGGGGTCCCCGCTGACGACGCTGACGCCACCGACGACGCGGTGCACGACGGCCGCACGACCGTTCGGGGCGAACACGGCGGTCTTGTCGCGCCGCAGGTTGAAGTAGCCGAGGGCGTCGCCCTCGCCCTCGGTGGCCAGCAACGACCGGAGCCGTTCCTCGTCGGTGCCGAGAGCGGCCGGGTCCGCGGCCGGCTGGAACAGGAACCAGGTCACGAGCAGCACGAGCACCGTGCCGGCCGAGTTCAGCGTCACGTCGACCCACGCCGGGACGAGCACCCCGTCGGGGAAGATCACGAAGCTGTCGACCGAGAACAGCGTGCCCGCGGCGGCGTACCAGATCCGCGACAGGAGGGTGCCCGAGGTCTCCTGGGTGGCGAGCACCAGCGCGGTGCCCACGGCCAGCCACACGACGAGCGCACCACCGGCCCAGGAGACCGCCCGGCGCACCCCGAGGCGCGAGGGCAGCACCCGGAACTGCGGGCGGGCCAGGACGAGCAGGGCCAGCACGACGCCCTGCTGGACGAGCAGACCCAGCGCCGGGACGCCGACCGCGCTCGCGTCCCAGACCAGGTTGAAGAGGGCGTTGAGGCCGGTCACCACGACCGCCGTCCACCACGCGGCCCGTTTGCGCCGCGCCAGGGAGCGGGCCAGCAGCAGCAGGACCGTCCCGTAGCCCAGGCTCGGCCAGCTCGTCGCGAAGACCAGGTCGACGACCAGAGGGGGAGCCGAGTACGCCCGGTCCGAGAGGGGCGCGTGCACCGCCATGGCCAGCGAGAGCAGACCCGAGACCAGGAAGACCCACGTCACCACCCGGGCCGCGATGCCCCGTACCCGCGCCCCGGCCGGGTTCCCGCCCTGGTTCCCGTCCCGGTTCCCGTCCCGGTTCCCGTCCCGGTTCCCGTCCTGGTTCCCGTCCTGGGTGCGGCGCGAGGCCTCCCCCGAGCGCACCACCGGTTCCCCGGCCCTGACCACCTGCACCGTGCTCACGTCGTCCTCCCCCTCGCCAACAGCGTCGGATCGAGCGTGCCGCAACGGCTCCCGCGGGGGATCAGACCGGAGTACGGGATCACGGGGTCCGCCGCCCCTACCGATGACGGGGGTCGATCATCCCCAGGTCGTACCGGGGTACGGCACAGGCCGCTCCGGGCCACCCGTGCGGGACGGGGTCAGGGGGATCAGGGCGACTGCAGCGGGACGACGGCCCGCACCCGGAACCCGGCCGGCGTCAGCGTCGGCGACGTGCGGGCACGCGGTGGGCGGGTCGGTCACGCCCCCAGCACCCCCCTCCCCATCC